>JAIRJU010000342.1 GCA_031260485.1 Pseudomonadales bacterium
GAGGGCCATGGATGGCCCGAACCGAGCCCTACATGGATGTACTTGCGGGCGTCCCCCGGAGGCGCACTCGGGCTGCCGGCTGCCGGCTGCAACAGACGTGATACGGGAACCTAAAAACCTGAAACACTACCCGGCAAACGATCAAAGCACTTCCGCAGCCTTGACGCCTTTGCGATAAACCGCATAAACGAACACCGGAATATTCAGATCGGCGAGATGGCGCTCGATCAAGGGCTTCACCGCCGTCCACTCCAGCCCGCCCACACCCGTTGCCAGCCGCGGCAAGGCAAGACTGCCGATGCCTTCTTCCTTGGCGTGACGCGCCAGCGCCCGCAAGGCATGGCCGACATGTTCGAGCTTGGCGCGGCCAGGGCGGCCTATGGCATTTTCCGCCGGTTCCTGGGTTAACAGATTGATGACGCGCACCGCCTTGCCCGTGTCGTCAGACACCCCACCCCAGGCCCAGATCTCCCCCGCCCTGGGATGATTAAGATGGCAATAATGGCGGAAATCCTTGGCCAAGGCCGGCCAGCGCTGACGCAGCGCCAAGGCCAAAGACGTATCAAAGTGGTCTCCCTCTGCTACGCCATGTGCTATCGCCTGCGCACCGCTCAGCAGAATATCGCCTTCAACTTCGTAAATTTTCGACATAAACAACTCCCTTGGTTGACTCACTTTTTGCCCACAACGCCTAAACGCTCGCTGTGCAGCATTACGTGGCTAGGCTGGGAGTGCCTTGATGGGCGTCAAACATTCAGACCAACACCATCAGACCAATACAGTGGCATCGCGGACATCGACGCCCGCCTGGCTCAAGCGTAGGTAAAGATTGCGTCGCCGCGCCAGCGGCCACCAGTCATAAAGGAAAATTTCCATCGGCTTCCAATTGGCAACCCAGCCCAGGATGCTGAGCCCTTCGCTCGCGTAACGGCCAATTTCGCCGTTACCGAAGAAAGTCATCGCCGAGTGGCTGAGCATGGTGCCAAGCGCCAGAATCGTCAGCCCTATCGCAAACGATAGACGGCCCACGTGAAACAACTCCTTGAGTTCCTTGGAAAGGATATTCGCGCGGTAGGCGAAGTAACTGCTCAAGGCTTCCTTGACTTGCGCCGGGCTGATTTTTTGCGCCTGCGCGTCGCGGACGTAAATGACGATGCGCAAGGGCTGCCCCTGCGGTAACTCCCGCGCCCAATCCACGATGAACTCTTCCGCCTCGCCATCGACATCCCGCTCCCGGAATGGCGTGGGGTCGAAGGTATTGAAGAGCTGCGACACCTCATCGACCTTGACCCGGATTATGTTGGGAGTCACGCCAGCGTCCATGAACCACCTCCGGGAATTATTGCGCTGGCGCTACAGCGCTGTTGATTATTGACTTTTCAGTCTTTTTTCGGCGGCGCCAGCGTGGGCACATTGCCGCCGCTCTTGCCGATGCTGAGTAGCCCAGAGTGGGTGTAGAGCCTCAGCTTGTCGCGCGTGTCCACGATGTCGAGGTTGCGCATGGTGAGCTGGCCGATGCGGTCGGCGGAGGTGAATAGGGAATCGCCCTTCTCCATCGTCAAGCGTTCGGGATGGTAGGTGAGATTCGGGCTGTCGGTGTCGAGAATCGAGTAATCGTTGCCGCGGCGCAGCTCGAGAGTCACTTCGCCAGTGATCGCGCAGGCCACCCAGCGCTGCGCACTTTCGCGCAGCATCATGCTCTGCGAATCGAACCAGCGGCCCTGGTACAAAAAGCGCCCCAATTTGCGGCCGTTTTCGCGGTACTGCTCGATCGTGTCTTCGTTGTGGATGCCACTCACGAGGCGCTCGTAGGCGATGAACAGCAGCGCCATGCCGGGCGCTTCGTAGATGCCGCGGCTCTTGGCTTCGATGATGCGGTTTTCGATCTGGTCGCTCATGCCCAGGCCATGGCGGCCCCCGATCTCGTTGGCGGCCAGCAGCAATTCCACCGGGCCAGCGTAAGTCTTGCCGTTGAGCGCCACCGGCACGCCGTTTTCAAAACACACGCGAACTTCCTCGGCCTTGACTTCCACTTCCGGCTTCCAGAAGGCCACGCCCATGATCGGGTTGACGATGCGGATGCCGCTATTGAGGTGTTCCAAATCCTTGGCTTCGTGGGTGGCGCCGAGCAGGTTGCTGTCGGTGCTGTAGGCTTTTTCCGCCGACATTTTGTAACCGAAGCCGGCTTTGGTCATGAACGCGGACATTTCCGCACGGCCGCCAAGCTCGTTGATGAAATCCTGATCCAGCCAGGGTTTGTAGATCTTGAGTGCGGGATTGGTGAGCAGGCCATAGCGATAGAAGCGCTCGATATCGTTGCCTTTGTAGGTGCTGCCGTCGCCCCAGATGTTGACCTCGTCTTCCTTCATCGCGGCCACCAGCATGGTGCCGGTCACGGCGCGGCCCAGCGGCGTGGTGTTGAAGTAGGTGACGCCGGCGGTGGTGATGTGAAAAGCGCTGCACTGAATGGCGGCGATGCCTTCATTGGCAAGCTGCTGGCGGCAATCGATCAGGCGCGCGTTTTCGGCGCCGTAGAGGCGGGCTTTGCGCGGAATTTCCTCGTAATCGGATTCATCCGGCTGCGCCAGATCGGCGGTGTAGGCGAAAGGGCGCGCGCCCTTGAGCTTCATCCAGTGCAGCGCTGCGCTGGTGTCTAAACCGCCGGAAAACGCGATGCCGACTTTGTCGCCGATGGGAAGTTTCTGAAGAATCGTGGCCATGAGATGCAGTGCCGAAAAGAAGTGAAAAATATCCGAAAAACCGCGTTGCCAGAGGCTGGCGAACGCAGGCGGCAAGGATAAACACCCACCAGAGTGGCGTCCATGGGCAAAGCCGGAAAACTATGGCAAAGCCGGAAAACTATGGCAAAGCCGAAAAACTGTGGCAAAGCCGAAAAACCATGGCAAAGCCGGAAACCATGGCGGGGCCGCGACAGCGATTGTTATACTGCGCCGCGTTTTTACAGATATTCGATACATGCAGACCCTCACGCTGACCCGCCCTGACGACTGGCACATCCATTTCCGCGACGGCGCCGTTCTGGCCGCTACCGTTCCTCCCACCGCCCGCGTGTTCCGCCGCGCCATCGCCATGCCGAACCTGGTGCCGCCACTAACCACCACGGCAGCGGCGCTAGCCTATCGTGACCGCCTCTTGGCGCACGCGCCCTCTGGCAGCGGCTTCGAGCCCTTGATGACGCTGTATCTCACCGACAGCACCACGGCAGAGGAAATTCAGGCGGCCCAGCAGAGCGGCCATGTCAAGGCGGTGAAACTCTACCCCGCTGGCGCCACCACCAACTCCAGCAGCGGCGTCACGCGCCTCGAGGCGGTCTATCCGGCCTTGGCCGCGATGAGCGACTGCGGTTTACCGCTCTTGGTACATGGCGAAGTCACCCACGCCGACATCGACATCTTCGACCGCGAAAAAGTCTTTCTCGAGCGCGTGCTGGCGCCGCTATTGACCCGCTTTCCGCTACTGCGCGTAGTGCTCGAACACATCACCACAGAGGAAGCGGCAACCTTCGTGCGTGAAGCGCCAGCCAATGTCGCCGCCACTCTCACCGTGCAGCACCTGTGGTACAACCGCAACCATATGCTGGTGGGCGGCGTGCGCCCGCATCTGTATTGCCTGCCCGTGCTCAAGCGCCATAGGCATCAGCGCGCCTTACAGGAAGCCGCTCGCAGCGGTTCACCCAAATTCTTTCTCGGCACCGATTCCGCGCCCCATGCGCGCCACACCAAGGAAAGCGTGTGCGGCTGCGCGGGCTGCTTCACCGCGCCCGCCGCGTTGGAGCTTTATGCCGGTATTTTTGAGGAGCTGGGCGCGCTCGATAAGCTCGAAGCCTTCGCCAGCTTCCACGGCCCCGATTTTTACGGCCTGCCACGCAATAGCGACCAGATCACTTTGGTCAAAGAACCCTGGCAATTGCCCAGCGATTACCGCTTCGGCGAACACCGCATCGTGCCGCTGATGGCGGGCGAGACCATCGCCTGGAAAGTACGTGAACAGGGCGCAGACCATGACTGAACACGCCAGCAACGACACCATGGCGCCCTCCGGCGCCGTCAGCGCTAACGCGCCCAAGCCGCTCACCATCGCCGAGCGTTTCCGTGGTTTTCTGCCCGTGGTGGTGGACGTGGAATGCGGCGGCTTCAACGCCAAGACCGACGCCATTCTCGAAATCGCCGCGGTTCTGCTCGATTTCGACGGCAATCATCTGCAACGCAAAGACACGCATTTCTACCGTGTGGTGCCCTTCCCCGGCGCCAAGCTGGAAGAAGCCGCACTCAAGTTCACCGGCATCAATCCTTACCACCCGCTGCGCATCGCCTACCCCGAAGTGGACGTATTCCGTGAATTGTTCGGCAAGATTCGCAACGCGATGAAAGCCGCCGCTTGCCACCGTGCGATTCTGGTGGGACACAACGCGCATTTCGACCATGGTTTCGTCAGTGCCGCCGCCGAGCGCCATAGCCTCAAACGCAATCCGTTCCATCCGTTCTCGAATCTCGATACCGCGTCGATGGCGGCGCTCTGCTTCGGGCAAACGGTGCTGGCGCGCGCCGTGGAAGCGGCAGGTCTGCCTTTCGACAACGCCTCCGCGCATTCCGCACGCTACGACGCCGAAATCACCGCCGATCTCTTCTGCCATATGATCAACCGCTGGCAAGCGCTCGGCGGCTGGCCGCCGCCCGGCGGGCTCAGCGCCGCTAGCGCAGGCGATGACGACGCCGTGGACAGCACAGAGGCAGAGTGAGCCAATTACCGTGAAACAGCACGCCATGAAAACTCGCTTGGTTCTAATGGCCACGGCGCTGCTGAGCGCCTGTGCGTCGCCACAGGAAAATCGGGCCTGCGACGCGGCGTACCCGCTCACACTGCAAAGCGCCATGGCAGGCGACATGATCTTGGCGCGTCTGTTGCCCCTTACCGGCGCGGACAGCACCGATCAAGAACCCCGCACGCGCAAGGCCAGCGTTTACTGCAACCTGACCTGGAATTCCGACAACAGCATCGCGCACGAATGTTTCAGCCGCGACGCACAAACCGGCACACAGAGCACGGCAACGCCGGAGCAAGCACGCGCTCTGATCGACGCGTTTCATCTGGCTGAAATCCCCGAAAGCCGCGACGCTGGTACTCTTTATTACGCGCTGGAAAGCATCCAGTGCGTGGCAGGCGCAGGCTGCCGGATCTTGGTTGAACCTCCCTGCAATCCTTGAGGAAAGCGGCCGCATGAATCGTGATACTCCACGTCTGCACACCAGCGCGTTCTACGCGGCGCTGTTCCTCAACGCCTTCATTACCTTCGGCCATGTCGTGCTCATTCATTACGTGGTTTTCGCGTCCTACACGGGAACGCTGCGATTGGCGCTGAATGCCTTGGCCAGCGCACTGGCGCTGTTGCCATTCATTCTGCTGCTGGTGCCCGCGGGCCAGCTTTGCGATCAATGCGGCAAGCTGAGTCTGCTGCGCCGCTGCGCGGGGGGCTTGTTGGGGCTGAGCCTGGTTACCGCGTGCTGTTATCAGCAAGGTTCTCTGGCGGCTGCATTGGTGTTCCTGCCCTTGATGGCAGCACAAGCGGCGCTGTTTGCGCCAGCCAAGTATGGCGTCATCAAGGAGCGCGCGGGCGTGGAGCGCATGAGCGAGGTGAACGGCCATGTCGCCGCGCTGAGCATCGGCGCGCTGGTGGCTGCGATTTTCACCCTGTTCGTCGTATTTGATGTATTGCCTGCCACGGCACAGGGAGACGCCACGGCACTGATGCGCAGCAGCGCGCCGCTCACCTGGCTGCTGGCAGGAGGCGCGCTGCTTGAGCTGGGGCTGCTGTACTGGAGCGGTGCGGCATTTCATCTGGCGGCGGATACGCCGCTGCCTTGGCGCGACAGCCTCTCGCCGCGCCGCTGGTGCGAGGCGCTAAAAGCACTCTGGCACGAGCGCACGCTGCGTTTGAGCGCCATCGGCCTCACTGGGCTATGGAGTCTTGGCTTGGGCCTGGTGAGTGTCATTCCCACTTACCTGCGGGATTTCTCGGCAGAGCGCCGCGGCTTCGTGGTGCAAGGTCCACTGCTCGGCGCAGGGCTGGGCCTGGTCTTGGGTGCGCTGCTGGCGGGGCGTTATTCGCGGCGTTATCTGGAAACCGGGCTGTTTCCACTGGGCGCCTTCGGGCTCACGCTCGGCTTGGCGCTGCTGCCCCAGGCACAGAGCCCTTGGCTCTTGGCTGCCTTGCTGCTGGGCATTGGTCTGATGAGCGGGCTTTGTCTCGTGCCGCTCAACACGCTGTTGCAATACTTTGCGCCGCCTGAGCGCCTGGGACGCACGCTGGCCGCCAGCCATTGCCTGCAAGCGCTGGGCATGTTGCTGTTCCTGGTGCTCGCACTGGGTTTTGCCTTGGGCGGCGGCAGTGGCCGCGCATTGTTGCAGGTGCTGGCCCTCATCGCCATCGCGGGAGCACTGCACACGCTGTACGCGCTGCCGCAGAGTTTGGCGCGCTTCCTCATGAGCCGCGTGGTGGCGACTCGTTACCGCATCAAGGTACAGGGCTTGCGCCACCTGCCGGTGCGAGGCGGCGTGCTCTTGCTCGGCAATCACGTCAGTTGGATTGATTGGGCGGTGGTGCAGATCGCGTGTCCGCGTCCGGTGCGCTTCGTGTTGAACAGTAGCATTTATGAACAGTGGCCTCTGCGCTGGTTTTTTCGCCGCTTCGGCTGCATTCCGATTCAGGCGGGCGCCGCGTCACGGCAGGCGCTGGTCGAGGTGGCCGAGGCGCTGCGCCGGGGCGAAGTGGTGTGTCTGTTCCCTGAGGGCGTGATCAGCCGCAATGGCAATCTTGGCGCCTTCCATCGCAGCTACGAACGCGCCTGCGCGGACGTGGGCGACGAGGTGGTCATCGTGCCGTTCTACCTGCGCGGCTTGTGGGGCAGCGATCCGCAAGCGCCAGCGCAGCACAAGCGGCGCCTGCGCTATCCACTCAACCGCGAAGTAGTAGTGGATTTTGGTACGCCCTTGCCGCGCACCACGCCCGCATTTGAACTCAAGCGCAAGGTGGGCGAACTGTCCAATCAATCCTGGCGCGAATATACCGATCACCTCGGCAGCATCGGCGCGCATTGGATCGACACCTGTAAAAAACCCGGCAATCCCGTGGTGCTCAGCGACACGCTCGGCGCGCGCTTGCGCGCACGCACCGCGCTGGCGGGGAGCCTGCTGCTGGCGCGGCGCATGAAGCGCCAGAGCCCGCAGCCACACGTAGGGTTGCTGCTGCCCAGCAGCACCGGCAGTGTGCTGGGCAACCTGGCGCTGTTCATGCTCGGCAAGACCGTGGTGAATCTGAATTTCACCGCGCCGGTGGATGCTCTGGTTTCCGCCGTGCAGCAAGCCGAGGTGAAAACCCTCTACACCTCCGCGCGCTTCCTCGAACGTCTGGCCGCACGCGGCGTGGATCTCGGCCCTTTGCGCGAACAGTGCCATTTTCACTTTCTGGAAGACTTGCAGGCTACGGCCTCGGTATTGGAACGCATAATCACAATCACTCTGGTCTGGCTACTACCTGCAAGCTGGCTCAAGGCGCTCTACTGTCAACGCCTGGCGCCACAGCAGGCGGCGGTGATCTTGTTTTCTTCCGGCAGCGAAGGCAATCCCAAGGGCGTGGTGCTGACGCACCGCAACTTGCTGTGCAACATCAAGCAATTTACCGAGTTGCTCGGCCCCCAAGACAGCGACGTGATGCTGGCCAACCTGCCGCCCTTCCACGCCTTCGGTCTTACCGTGACACATCTGATGCCCTTGCTCGAACGGGTACCCGTGGTGTGCCACGCCGATCCCACCGATGTCTACGGCGCCGCGCTGGCGATCGCGCAGCACCGCATCACAATCCTGCTTGGCACCTCCAGCTTCCTCCGCCTCTACATACGTAACACCAAGGTGCATCCGCTGCTGCTGGACAGCCTGCGTCTGGTAGTGGCCGGCGCGGAAAGGCTGCACGACGACGTGCGCCGCGAATTCAAGGAAAAATTCAACAAAGACGTGCTCGAAGGCTACGGCGCCACCGAAACCGCGCCGGTCGCAAGCGTGAACATGCCCGACCGCCTCAGCCCCGATAATTGGCGCGTGCAAATAGGCAGCAAAGTGGGCTCGGTGGGCCTGCCGTTGCCGGGCACCAGTTTCCGCATCGTCGATCCCGAAACCTACCAAGAGCTAAACCTCGGCGACGCGGGCATGGTGCTGATCAGCGGCGCGCAAGTGATGCAGGGGTATCTGAAGAACGAAGCCAAGAACCACAGCACACTCTTGGCGGTCGATGGCTTGACCTGGTACGTCACCGGCGACAAAGGCTATCTCGACGAAGACGGCTTTCTCTACATCCAGGATCGCTACTCGCGCTTCGCCAAGGTGGGCGGCGAAATGGTGGGCCTGGGCACGGTGGAACATGCGCTCAACACCGCTCTGGCTGATCCCGACATCGACCTCGTGGTGGTGAACGTGCCGGATGAAAAAAAAGGCGAAAAGCTGCTCGTGCTCAGCAACCGCCCGCTCGACGCCGCCGCGCTGCGCGAAAAGCTCATTGGTCTGGGGCTTAACCCCTTGGCCTTCCCCGCGCTCTACCTCAGCGTAGAAGCGATTCCGCGGCTCGGCTCGGGCAAGGTGGATTATGCCGGCGCGAAACGCCTGGCGCTCAGCCTCGCCGGCTGAACGCCTGCCTCTTGCAAGCGCGCAGGCCCGCGAGGATGGCCCAGGCGTGGGGCTGTTTGCGTAGTAGCTGCCAAAGCTTGCCTCAACTTGCAAAAGCCTGCCCCAGCCCGCATATTTGCGCTTCCATTTCAGTACGTCCCTTCAACTTTTCAGGAGTTTTGCATGAGCGCATTTGTTTGTCAGAAAGCCCCCGTCTTCACCGCCGCGGCGGTCATGCCCGATGGTTCCATCAAGGATGATTTTTCCCTGTCCGATTACGCTGGCAAATACGTGGTGGTGTTTTTCTACCCGCTCGACTTCACCTTCGTGTGCCCCTCCGAAATCCTGGCGCACAACAGCCGCGTGAACGAGTTCACCAAGCGCGGCGTGCAGGTGATTGGCGTGTCGATCGATTCCCAGTTCACCCACGCCGCCTGGCGCAACACCCCGCTCGATCACGGCGGCATCGGCAAGATCGGCTTTCCTCTGGTGGCGGATGTCAAACACGAAATCGCGCAAGCCTACGGTGTGGAACATCCACAGGCTGGCGTAGCACTGCGCGGCTCCTTCCTGATCGACCGCGACGGCATCGTGCAGCACATGGTGATCAACAATCTGCCGCTGGGCCGCAACGTGGATGAAATGCTGCGCATGGTGGACGCGCTCCAGTTCACCGAAGAGCACGGCGAAGTATGCCCGGCCGGCTGGAACAAAGGCGACGAAGGCATGAAGGCCGACGCCGCTGGCGTTGCCTCTTACCTGGCCAAGCACGGCAGCGACCTCTAAGCGTTTTTCTTCAAGCCGGTCATCGCGCGCGGTGGCCGGCGCCTTGCCCCACTTTTGATTGCCACACTTTTGATTGCCCCACTTTTGGTTGCCACGGTGTCCTTCATCCATTCGCCCCAGCGCCGCTGGCTCGATCTCGTGGTAGGCATTGCCTTGCTCAGCTTGCTGGGATTCGGCAGCCGCTACATCTTTCTCTTGAACAACGATTCCCGCGAACTGTCGCTCGATTCCGCCCTCGCCATGCAAGGGCAGCGCGTGTCGACGGATCAAGGGTGCGTGGCCTGCCACACGGTGGACGGCAGTATTGGCGTGGGGCCCTCATGGCGCGGCATGTGGGGGCGTCAGGAAACGCTCAGCAATGGCCGCACGATCGTGGTGAACGAGGCCTACTTCCGCAACAGCCTCACCGATCCGCAGAGCCAGCTGGTGCAAGGCTATGCCAACGTGATGCCGCGCTTCTTTCTCAAAGAAGACGAGATCGCGGCGCTGATCGCCTTCGCCCAAACCTTGTCGTCACCACCCCCGCAATAAACCCAGCCGCAACAAACCCGGCTTACGCCTGCTCGCGCTTGGCGGCAGAGGCGTCCAACAGCGTTTTAAGCTCACCGGATTCAAACATCTCGCTCATGATGTCGCAGCCGCCGACAAGCTCGCCATCGACAAACAACTGCGGAAAGGTCGGCCAATCGGAGACTTTCGGCAGGTTGGCGCGAATCTCGGGGTTGCCGAGGATGTCGACGTAAGCGAACTTCTGCCCGCACGCCATCAGCATCTGGCTGGCGCGCGCGGAAAAACCACATTGCGGCTGATTGGGATTGCCCTTCATGTAGATCAGGATGGGGTTGTTGGCGATTTGGTCTTTGATGGTGACTTCGATACTCATGACTATTTTCCGTGTGACTATTCCCGTGGCCAGGGTGGCGATGTGGCAGCAGGCGCGCATTGTAGCGAATTAGCCTGCGCGCGGCACTGGCACAAAAACCGGGTAAAACGTGTGGGTTTTCGCATTTCTGGTGCGCCGTTATCCCCCCCTATTCATCCGCCTATTCATCTACCTAAGGCGGCGCCAATTTTCCAGGCTGAAATCGCTTTCCTTGACTAAGCTGTAGCACGTTCTCACCTTCCACATGAGATAGCATATTGTGATATCAATCGACTTCATGAATAATACGCACTACAAAACCCTGATCGCCCTCTTCGCCACGCCAGCGCCGGCAACCTTTGAATGGCGCAAGATTGAGGCGCTGTTCATCGCGGCAGGCGCGGATCTGATCGAGGGTAGCGGGTCCAGAGTGCGGTTCGAACTCAATGGCGTTGTCGCCACGTTTCACCGGCCACACCCGCACAAGGAAGCGAAACCGTATCAAATCAAAGATGCCAAACTATTTCTCTTACAAGCAGGTGTGCAAACATGAACTTCATGACTTACAAAGATTACTCCGCCCGCATCGAATACAACGATGACGACGCTTGTTTCGTCGGCCATATCGCAGGCATTCGTGACGTGGTGGGCTTTCACGGCGAATCCGTCGCGGAACTGAAAGCCGCTTTTGAAGAGGCCGTCGACGATTACCTGGCCACGTGCAAAAAGTTGAAACGCTCGCCGCAGCGCCCCTATTCCGGCAAGGTCATGCTGCGCATCGATCCTGGCATTCACGCCAAAGCTGCCATGCAGGCGCAAGCCGAAGGCAAGAGCCTCAACGCCTGGGCGCAGGACGTGCTGCAACATGCCGTCGCCCCGCAATAACCAGTTGCCCCCCAATAACGAGTAGCCCCGCAATAACTAAACGAGCATTCCGCGATTGCGTCGCCGGCAATGAATGCTTGTTGCGCATCACCGGCACTTTCCTTCCCCCACGCTATCCACTAGAATCGGCGACTTCGGGCGGCCCTTGGCTGCCCTTTTCGTTTTTTGGAGTTCGGAAAAGCGCAGAGCGCCACTTTGCGCAGCATTTTTTAATACTGCATTTGCACCACGGTAGTGCTCCACGATAGTGCTCAACAAGAGTGCGCCACAATAGGACTTGCGCGATGACCACACCCGCCACCCTGATGACCACTTATGGCCGGGCTCCGGTCGCCTTCGTCAAGGGCGAAGGCTGTTACTTGATCGACAGCGACGGTAAACGTTACCTCGATGCGGTGGCGGGCGTGGCGGTCAACGCGCTGGGGCATAGCCATCCGCACTTCATCGCCGCGGTGCAGCAGCAGGTGGCCACACTCACCCACACCTCCAATCTCTACCGCATTCCGCTGCAAGAGCAACTGGCCGCCGAGCTCTGCCGTCGTAGTGGCATGGAGCAGGTGTTTTTCTGTAATTCCGGCGCTGAAGCCATCGAAGCCTCGCTCAAGCTGGCACGCAAAATTGGCCATGGGCGCGGTTTGCAGGTGCCCGCAATTCTGGTTTTTGAAGGCGCGTTCCATGGCCGCACGCTCGGCGCGCTGACCGCCACGCACAGCCCGAAATATCAAGAAGGCTTTACACCCTTGCTCGACGGCTTCGTGCGCGTGCCCTATGACAACCTCGCCGCCGTGGCGGCCACGCTGGCCGCAAGGCCCGACATCTGCGCGATTCTGGTGGAGCCGATTCAAGGCGAAGGCGGTGTACGGATGCCGGCGCCAGGTTATCTCAAGGCGCTGCGCGAGCTGTGCGATCGCCACGATCTGCTGTTGATTCTCGATGAAGTGCAAACCGGCAATGGCCGCACCGGCACTTGGTTCGCGTGTCAACACGAGGGCGTGCGGCCTGACATCCTGGCCACCGCCAAGGGCCTGGGCAACGGTTTTCCCATCGGCGCCTGCCTGGCCGCGGGCCCCGCCGCTGGGGTGTTTCAGCCGGGTCATCACGGCTCCACCTTCGGCGGTAGCCCCTTGGCCTGCGCGGCGGGCCTGGCCGTGTACGCGGCCTTGACGCAAGAAGATCTCTGCGGCAACGCCGCGCGTCTCGGCGCTTACCTGCTCGAACGCTTCCGCCGCGAACTGGCCACGACGCCCGGCATCCGCGACATCCGCGGCCAGGGCCTGATGCTCGGCATCGAGCTCGGCCAAGACTGCGGCGAACTCGCCACGCGCGCACGCGAGCGCGGCGTGCTGATCAATATTTCGTCCGGCACTACCATTCGTTTGGTGCCGCCGCTGGTGCTTTCTCAGGCCGACGCCGAATTTCTCGCGGCGACGGTCATTACGCTCGTGCAGGAGTTCTGCCATGGCCATTAGACATTTCCTCAGACTCATCGACCTCAGTTCCAGTGAACTCAAGGCCCTGATCACGCGCGCCAGCGAGTTGAAGACACAGCAACACAACGGCCTGCGCCACGAAATGCTCAAGCATCGCACCTTGGCGATGGTGTTCGAGAAGGCCTCCACGCGCACCCGCGTGTCGTTTGAAACCGCCATGATCCAGCTTGGCGGCGGCTCGATCTTTCTGTCGCCCAATGACACGCAACTGGGCCGCGGCGAACCCATCGAAGACACCGCGCGCGTCCTCAGCCGCATGTGCGACGCCATCATGGTGCGCACCTTCGCGCACGAAAAAATCACCCGCATGGCCGCCGTTTCCAAGGTGCCGGTCATCAACGCACTGACTGACGCTTTCCATCCCTGTCAGTTGCTGGCCGATCTGCAAACCTACCAGGAACACCGCGGCGACATCAGCGGCAAAACCGTGTGCTGGGTGGGCGATGGCAACAACATGTGCAACACCTTCATTGAAGCGGCGCACCTGCTCGACTTTGAACTGGTCGTGGCCTGCCCCATAGGCTACGAGCCGATGCCCGCGCTGCTGGAGCAGTACCACAGCCGTGTGCGCCTGGTGCGCAACCCGCAGGACGCGGTGCAAGGCGCCGCCTTGATCGCCACCGACGTGTGGGCCTCGATGGGTCAGGAGGCCGAGCAAATCAAACGCAAAGCCGCCTTCGCCAGCTACCAAGTGAATGCCGATTTGATGAGCCGCGCCGCCAGCAACGCACTGTTCCTGCACTGCCTGCCCGCGCACCGTGGCGAGGAAGTGAGCGCCGAGGTCATCGACGCGCCCGATTCCGCCGTATGGGACGAAGCGGAAAATCGCCTGCACGCGCAAAAAGCGCTGCTGGAATTCCTGCTCTGCCGCTGAGGCACCCTCTAAACTCGGCACTGCCGTGCCACAACATTGCCGTACCACAACATCATTGCCGCACCACAACATCTAGTGGTGGTGCGGCAACGCCGCTTGCCCTGAACGCTATCTCCCCAGTTTATCCCCAGACAATGCACAGGCGCTCAACAGCAAATTCACCGCCTTACCCTCTTGTCACCCCCAAATACCCCCGATATAGTGTGCCCCACATTTTCTTTCCCAATATCTTGTGTTTCAAATGAGCCAAGGCCCTACTAAGTAGGCGTAGTAGGCGGCGGCGGTTTGCAGCAACGTGGCCAACGCCTTGAACCTGCGTTTGCAGGCCCGCCAACCGGCAGCACAAGGTCGTGCCGGCAAGCCACCACTAGATATTGTGTTGGCCATCCACCGGACGCCGTACTGAATATCGCAATACCGCAAGGCTAAACACGCAGCATCGCAAGGCCAAAACGCAAAGCCCCAAAAGCAAGACTCAAAAGCAAGACCCCAAAAAAAGCACCGCAGGATCAAAGCAGCAAGCACCAACGCACAGCAGCGGCGCAGAAGAAGCCGCCAAGCGCCACGACCCAAGACACGCACGGAGCCCATCAATGCACACCGAACCCCACTATCCGCCGACGGCGAGCGGCACGCCTCTCTCCCGCGCCATCCCCGCCGCCGATGACAACCTCAGCACCATGGCCCCCGGCCAATTGCGCGTCATCAAGCGCAATGGCGCGGTGGTGATATACGACGCCTCCAAGATCACCGTGGCCATCACCAAAGCCTATCTGGCGGTGGAAGGCGGCAATGCCGCGGCCTCCACCCGCGTACACGAAACCGTGGCCCGCCTCGCGCAGGAAATCAGCCAGACCTTCAAACGCCGTATGCCCTCGGGCGGCAGCATCCACATCGAGGAAATCCAGGATCAGGTGGAACTGCTCCTGATGCGTTCGGGCGAACACAAGGTGGCGCGCAGCTACGTGATCTACCGCAACGAACACGCCCGCCAGCGCGACATGCAGCGCCAGCGCGAAACCGAGCGCCCCGATCTCATGGTCACCATGGACGATGGCGCGCAGCAGCCGCTCGACACCCACCGCCTGCGCACCATCATTGGTGAGGCCAGCGCTGGCCTTGAAGGCGTCGATGGCGAAAAGCTGTTCCAGGACACCCTGAAAAACCTCTACAGCGGCGTGAACATCAAGGACGTGCGCATCTCCGTGGTGATGACCGCACGCGCCCATGTGGAAACCGAGCCCAACTACAGCTATGTGGCAGCGCGCCTCTTGATGGATGTGCTGCGCAGCGAGGCGCTGAGCTTCCTCGGTGTGGCCTCGAGCGCTACCCAAAGCGAGATGCACTACCGCTATGCCGCCACCCTGCGCGCCTACGTGGAAAAAGGCGTGGCGCTGGAACTGCTCGATCCCGATCTTTTGCACTACGATCTCACGCGCCTTGGCGAAGCGCTGCACGCCGAACGCGACGACCAGTTCACCTACCTCGGCCTGCAAACGCTGTACGACCGTTATTTTCTGCACAGCCACGGCATCCGTTTTGAATTGCCGCAGTTCTTCTTCATGCGCGTGGCCATGGGCCTTGCCAAGAATGAAACAGACCGCGAAGCGCGCGCCATCGAGTTTTACAACTTGCTTTCCAGCTTCGACTACATGGTTTCGACGCCGCAGCTCTTCAACGCTGGCACGCTGCGTCCGCAGCTCAGCTCCTGCTTTCTCACCACCGTGCCCGATGATCTCAGCGGCATCTACAACGCGATTCACGACAACGCCATGCTCAGCAAGTTTGCCGGCGGCCTCGGCAACGACTGGACCCCAGTGCGCGCGCTCGGCGCCTACATCAAGGGCACCAATGGCCGCAGTCAGGGTGTAGTGCCGTTCCTGAAAGTGGTGAACGACACCGCCGTGGCGGTGAACCAAGGCGGCAAGCGCAAAGGCGCCGTGTGTTCCTACCTCGAAACCTGGCACCTCGACATCGAGGAATTCCTGGAACTGCGCAAGAACACCGGCGACGACCGCCGCCGCGCGCACGACATGAACACCGCCAACTGGATTCCCGACCTCTTCATGAAGCGCGTGTTCGAAGACAGCCATTGGACCTTGTTCTCGCCCAACGAAACGCCCGATCTGCACGACCTGCATGGCCGCGCGTTTGAAGCGAAATACCTTGAATACGAAGCCAAGGCCAAGGCCGGGCAGTTATATGTGCACAAGGTGCTGGAGGCCAAGGCGCTGTGGCGCAAAATGCTCAGTATGCTGTTTGAAACCGGCCATCCCTGGCTCACGTTCAAAGACGCCTGCAACGTGCGCTCGCCACAGCAGCACGTCGGAACCGTTCATTCCAGTAATCTCTGCACCGAAATCACGCTCAACACCAACAAGGACGAAATCGCCGTGTGCAACCTGGGTTCGATCAACCTGGTCAAGCACGTCAACGCCCAAGGGCTCGACCGCGGCAAACTGAAGAAAACCATTCACACCGCCGTGCGCATGTTGGATAACGTCATCGACATCAACTACTACTCAGTGGAAGCGGCCAAGAATTCCAACCTCAAGCACCGCCCGGTGGGCCTGGGCCTCATGGGCTTCCAGGATGCGCTCTATGTACAGCAGATTCCCTATTCCTCCGACGCCGCGGTGGAATTCGCCGACCGCACCATGGAAGTGATCAGCTACCACGCCATCGAAGCCTCCAGCCTCTTGGCCGAAGAACGCGGCAGCTACTCCACCTTCCAAGGCTCGCTGTGGGAACGCGGCATTCTGCCGATCGACTCGCTGGAACTTCTGCGCACTGAGCGCGGCGCCCAGTACCTCGACATCGACACCTCGCGCACGCTCGATTGGGATGGCCTGCGCAGCCGCGTGCAGCAAAAAGGGATGCGCAACTCCAATGTCATGGCGATCGCGCCCACCGCCACCATCGCCAACATCGCGGGCGTATCACAGAGCATCGAACCCACCTACCAAAATCTGTACGTGAAATCGAACCTCTCCGGCGAATTCACCGTGGTGAACCCCTACCTGATCCACGACCTCAAGGCGCAAGGCTTGTGGGACAGCGTGATGCTGAACGATCTCAAGTACTACGAAGGCAGCGTGCAGAAAATCGACCGCATCCCGGCCAAACTCAAGGAACTCTACGCCACCGCGTTTGAAGTGAACCCGCGCTGGCTGGTGGACGCCGCGAGCCGCCGCCAGAAATGGATCGATCAGGCACAGTCGCTCAACCTGTACATCAGCGATGCCAACGGCAAAAAACTGGACGTGACCTACCGCATGGCTTGGCTACGCGGCCTCAAAACCACCTACTACCTGCGCGCGCTGGCCGCCACCAGCACAGAGAAAAGCACCGTGGCCACCGGCACCTTGAACAAGGTGTCCGCCGGCCCCCTCGATGAAGGCTTGGCCGCCGGCCCCGCCGATGTCCCCAAAGCCTGCTCCATCGACAACCCGGACTGCGAGGCCTGCCAATAAACCGGCGGCCTGTAGCGGGGCCGGCCACCCCCAGGAGAAACATTGGGTAGCCGGCCCCGCCGCAGACCAGGCAATATAATTGACCGAAAAGTACAATAAACGATCAGCAAAAAACGCCCGACACGAAAAGACGACACAGAAAAAACCACGCAGAAAAGACTACGCAAAAACGGGAACGAACAGGAGGACACACCATGCTCAACTGGGATGAATTCAACGC
>JAIRJU010000021.1 GCA_031260485.1 Pseudomonadales bacterium
CACATGCAGGTTAACGCGTCTGCACTTCATGATGTTGACAGTTATTTATACGGGACTCAATAGTGTCGGCCTATACAGTTGCTTTGTTCATGGAGAGTACGCTTTCGGTCGCGCTGGTATGCTCAGGTTGAATAAGTCCTGAGCGCCTCATGAACCCCACCACCCACGCAAATGACGCGGCACTGTGGATTGCCTTGGCCGATCTCTTTTTTCTCGATACCGAGCCTGATGAGGCGGATTTCAAGCGGGTGGCCGCGCTTATCAAGGCAGAAGCGTGGACGCGGAAACGGGTGGAAACCACCTTGGTGCAATGGATTGCGCCGCAGGTTGCGGGGAATCTTTTCAGCGTGGCGGGTGTGTGGGCGGGTTTCGATTCAGCGTGGCTGGTTGCTCGCGTGCGGCGCAGTCAGGCGCTGCGAGCAAAACGCCCAGCTTGGCATTTTCTGCTTGCCGATTGGTACTATGGCAGGATTATAAGAACGATCGGTATAAGTCGTCTGCTGGTGCACATTGATCCGTGATGCGGTCTCGACGCGCTACTGCCGATACAACGGCGGTAGCGCGTATTTGTCACTATTGGCGCTGGTCTCGATGCCTTGCTTGTGCAGCGCGGCGATGCGGTGGTAGAGCGCGGGGCAGTCGAGGTGGTGGTGCGTGCCATACAGTGCGGCGTCCAGTGCGCGCAGGTGAGCGCTCAGGTCGTCGTCGTGGCAGTGGCGGGAGAGCGCGTCGAGGGTGCTCAGGTTGGCTGCGCCAGCGGCGGCTTGCGCCCAGGCCAGCACCGCGCTGCGAATATTGCGCAGGTTGTTGCTGTCGCAGGCGGCTTTCAGGGCGCGCAGTGCGGCGTCGGCACTGGTATTGGCGGCGGGAGCGGCGGCGTTCTTCATGGCCTGGTGCGCGCGCTTCTGCGGCATGAGAGGGGCGCCTATGGCGAGAGCGGTTTGCTGGCGGCCACGTAACCAGAGCAGGGTGGTGAAGGCCCAGGCGCAGGCGAAGAGCGCGGTGGCGGCGATCCAGAATACCGGGAGCGTCGCCGTGGCAGGGGCGGAGGCGGCCGGCTCCGGTGCCGCGCTGGGGTTGATGCTGTTCAGGGCAGTGGCTTGGCTGCTGTTGCTTGCCGCGGGTGCGCGCACCGTGATCGTGCGCGCGGGCAATAGCGCGGTTTCCAACTGATCGGTTTCGGTGTTCCACCAGGGCACGCGCACTTCAGGCAGCGTGAATTCGCCGCTGCGCGAGGGCACGATGGCGGTGCCTTCGGAGCGTTTGCCGTAGACGCCTTTGGCGTCGGTGCCGTCGTCGTGCAGCGGCTGATCGGGGTAGAAGCGCAGTCCATCCTGATTGGTGCTGGGAATGCCGGGCAGCAGCGAACTGCTCAGTGCATCCACGCGCAGCGTGATGTTGCGGGTAAGGGCATCGCCGACTTCGAGCTTGTCAAAGTCGCCGCTCCAGGTTTCTTCCAGCGTCAATTGCCGGGCAGGCAGCCAGGTGGCGTCGGCGGGGAAACTCGCAGGCTGCGGTTTGATCTTGATGGTATGCGCTTCGCTTGTCAGGTTGATTTCGCGCACCGCGCCGCGATTGCGCAAGAGCGCATTGAAGGCGCCGCGGCGGCCAATGGAGGCGCTGAAGTACACCGGCGCGATGGTGATCTCGCCGCTCTTTTGCGGAAAGATCATGTATTTGCGCTCGGTGACGTTATAGCCGATGCCGTTCACTACGTCTTGATAGTTGACATCGTTGCCAAGCGGCTGCACCACGGCATCGCTCACTTGCGGTGCGCTGAGTTGTGCGCCTTGATCGAAGCTCACCGACCAATAAATTTTGATGGTGTAGAGCAATTGTTCCTGCACGTAGACGTTGTCCTTGCTTATTTGCGTGCGCAGGAAGATGTCGCTGTCTTCCCTGTTGCTGTTCTGGCTGGCTTCGCCCACGGTGATCTGAATGGAATTGGATACCTGGCCATTGATGCGAAAGGCGGGAATGATGAGCGTGCCGGTGCTGAGCGGGCGCAGTCTGATGCTGTATTCGGTCCAGCTTTGGATGTTGCCGTTGTTGTTGGTGTAGGAACTGCTGCTGGAGATGCCGCCCACTTGCTCGAATTCGCGGCTGAGCCCGGAAAATTGCGGGCGGCTGTTGGCGGCGAGCGTGGAATCTATGCGCACGGTAAGCGTGATGATGTCGTTGATGGCGATGTTGGTGCTGTCCACGGAAGCGCTCAAGAGCGTGCCTTGATCTGCTGGCGTTTGCGTAAAGCCCGGCAGGCTCAGCAGTAACAGCAGCAGCGCAGCGCAGCCGCGCAGCAGCACTTGCGCCAACGGAAAGCGCGGCGATGAATGCCGTGATGAATGCCGCACTGAATACCACGATAGACGGCAACGTGCCATGAGGAAGCTCACCATAAGGGATCACCCGGTTTTGGTTGGTCCAGCGCAGGGTTTTGCAAGCGCTGCAACATGCGCTGTTGGCTCTGGTAGTGGAATTTGTTGCGCAGAAGCTCGCCCGGATCGTCGGGAATACGCATCAGCCATTGTTCAATGGCTTGTTGCTGTTCGCTGTCCAGTTGCTGGTTTTGCGAGAGTTCTTCTTCTTGTTGCTGTTCCTGCTCGGACTTTTCGTCCTGGCGCTCTTCGTCGTTTTGTTGCTGCTGGTCTTGATTTTGATCCTGTTGTTGCTGGTCTTGGTTCGGATCGCCGTTTTGTTGCTGCTGTTGCTGTTGATTCTGCTGTTGCTGCTGATTTTGCTGGCTTTCGCCTTGCTGTTGTTGATCTTGTTGCTGGCCATCCTGTTCTTGATCTTGTTGTTGCTGATCGCCTTGTTGCTGCTCTTGCTGTTGCTGCTGCTGTGCCAGCAGATTTTCCACCAGGGCCTTGTTGTGCTTGGCGTCGGCGTGGTCTGGCTGTGTGGCGAGCGCGCGGTCGTAGGCGGCGATGGCGGCCTCGTATTGTTGCAGGTGCGCCAGTGCATTGCCGCGGTTGTAGTTGGCGTCCACCGTGTCGAGCTTGGCGAGCTCGGTGGCCGTGGCCGCGTAGTTTTGGTTGCGATAGTTGGCGGCGGCACGCCAGGCGGGGTCTTGGAAGTCGCTCGCGGCTTTGGCGTAAGCTTGATTTTGGAACGCTTGCTGTCCCTGATTGTTTTTGTTGACCCACAGATCCTGCCAGGTGATGGCGTAGGCGGGTTTGGGCGGTGCGCAGAACAGCAAGCCGAGCAGCAGTGTCAGCAGCCAGCCGCGGCGGAAGGCTAGCGCCGCAAACGGCAGCGCGCACAGGACCAGCCAGGGGCCGAGGTCGTCCCAGGTGTCGAATTCGCGTTCCTGGGCGCGCACCAGGTTCTGGCTGTCGCTCAGGCGGTTTGGGTCCAGCAGCAAGGCGATGTCGCTGTCGTCGATTCGCGCATCGGCGTAGCGGCCGTTGTTGTCGGCGGCGAGCTGTTGCAAAGGCGCGCGGTCGAGGCGGGGAATCACGATGGCGTTGCTCTCATCGCGCAAAAAACCTTGTACGCCGAGCGGAATCGGGGCGCCTTCTTCGGTGCCAAAGCCGAGCACGGAAAGACGATGCCCGGTGCCACGCAGCAATTGCGTGATGGCGGCGATGTCGCTCTGTTGGATGCCGTCGGTGAGCAATAGCAGATGGCCGTTCATGAGCTGGCTCTGGTTCAACAGATCCAGCGCCAGATTGACGCCCGCGGCGGGTTTGCTGCCAGGCGCGGGCATGATCGAGGGTTGCAGTGAAGGCACCAGGTTGGCGATGGTTTCCACGTCGTCGGTCAAGGGTGTGACGGTATGCGCGGTGCCAGCGTAGACCACCAGCGCGGTTTCGCCTTCCTGCCGCCGCGCTTGTAGCAAGTCCATGAGTTTGCGCCGTGCGTGGGTGATGCGGTCGGGGCGCAGGTCGGTGGCGTACATCGACATCGACAGATCGAGCACCAAGACTACGGCGTCCTGGCGTTGTTGCAGTGGCAGGGGAATTTGCCGCCAGGTGGGCCCCGCCATGGCGGTGAAGCCGAGCGTCCACAGCAGCAGCAGCCCATAAAGCGGGTAGCTTTGGCGCGCACCGTGCTTGCGATCGAGCAAATAGGGCAGTAGCGCGGGGTCGATGGCGCGAGTCCAATTGCTGTTGGAGCCCTGTAGATAGCGCAGCAGCAAAAACAGGATGCCAGCGGGAATCAAACCCAGTAGAAAGAGTGGCCGCAAGAAGTGAAAGTCATCGCGCAGCGCGGCCGGCAGCAACGCGGCAAACAGAGCGGACATCAGCGTTTACCTCCCAGCGCCGCGCTGGAGAACGCTTCTGGCGCGCGTGCGGAGGATCGCCACTGTGCCCAGGGCAGTTTCATCAGCGCCAACAACAGGCTCAGCGCCAGTGCCGCGCCGAGCGGCCAGTAAAACAGCGCGAGCGTGGGGCGGAAAGTTTTGGCGTCTTGATCCACCGGCTCCAGCCGGTCGAGAACGGTGTAGATGTTTTCGAGTTCACGGCGATCGCGGGCGCGGAAATACTGGCCGCCGGTGATTTCCGCGATTTTGCTCAGCGTGGCTTCGTCGAGATCGGCGGAGGGATTGATGGTGCGCGTGCCAAACAGGGAACTGGACACGCTGGAGTCGGCGCCGATGCCGATGGTGTAGACGCGAATGCCTTCCTGCGCCGCGAGTTCCCCGGCTTGCAGTGGCGAGACTTCACCGGAGTTGTTGACGCCGTCGGTGAGCATGATGATGACGCGGCTGGGATTGGGGCGTTCTTTCAGGCGCTTTACCGCGAGACCAATGCCATCGCCGATAGCGGTGGCGTTTTCTTCGATGATGCCGATCTGTGCTTCGTAGAGCAGGGTTTCCACGGTGGCGCGGTCGAAGGTGAGCGGCGCCTGGGTGTAGGCGCGCGCGGCGAACAGAATCAGGCCCAGGCGGTCGCCAGTGCGGCGTTCCACGAAATCGCCCACCACGCTCTTGGTGATTTGCAGGCGGTTGACGGCTTGCCCGCCGAGCGCCATGTCTTGTGCTTCCATCGAACCCGAGACATCGATCACCAGCATCAGATCGCGCCCGTTGGTCGGCAGTTGCACCGGATCGCCCACCCACTGCGGACGGCTGGCGGCTACGACCAGCGCAAGCCAGATCAACAGAGCGCAGAGCCGCGTAAGGACAGGGCCTGAGGCGCGGCGGCCAGCCTCGGCGTTGAGGTTGCTGAGGTTGCGGAAGAAGGGCACATGCAGCGCGGGATCGCGGTTGCCGGCGCGGCGCAAGGCCAGATACGCCACCAGTGGCAGTGGCAGCAGCACGAACACCCAAGGCCAGAGCAACTCGATCATGGGCTTACCTGTGCGCCATTCGCGCGGCCGGTCGAACGATCGGTCGAACGATCAGTTGAACGATAGGCATGACGCACCCAGCGCGCGCACAGCGTGTGCAGCGCGGCGGCATCGCCGTTGAAGGTGGGGCGATAGCCGCCATCGCCGAGAATGCGGCCGGAGCCGGTGCTGAAGTCATGGGTGTTGCCGCGGCTATCGAGAAAACCCAGCCAGGCCTCTCCGTGCAAACGCGCCACCACGGGCGCTGGATGATGCAGGAGCGCCACGCGCTTGAGCACCGCGTTGCAGCCGTGCAGAAACTCGAGGCCCGCGGCATTGCCGCCCAGGCCCTGGGAGCGGGCGGTCTGCTGGTAGCGGTGATAAGCGCCGTCTAGCTCACGCAGCGCCGCCTTCAAGCGCTGCTGCCCTCGCCAGTGAATGGCATAGCGCAGGCCCGCATACACCAGCAAGGCCAGCGCGAACGCGGCCAAGACCCACCAGCCAAGTGCCAGGGGCCATAGCGATACGGGATCGGGCAGATGGATGTCCGCCAGATCCTTCAAGGGATCTTGTGCTTCCATGTTTCCAACTGGTCCAACACGATTTGGTCGGTGCGGATGGTGATCAAGGGAACCTGCAATTTCAAGAGTTCACTGCGCAAGTGGTGTAAGCGGCGCCCGAACTGGGCGTGATACAACTCACGCAGGTGCTGCGCATGGGTGTCGATGGCGGCGCGGGAAACGCCGTCGGTAATGCTGTACACGCCAGGGCGCGGCAGCGTTTCTTCGAGCG
>JAIRJU010000107.1 GCA_031260485.1 Pseudomonadales bacterium
AAAGTCGATGAAATTGCGCTACTCAGCGCTGGCGATGTCGGCGGCATCGCGTTTGATACGACGCTGGGCACGTTGGTGGGGGTTGCGGGCGGCAAGGCGGTGTCGTTTGTTGGGGGGAACTGGGTTCCGCTGTCACCCATTGCCGATAGAGTTGGAAATGAGCTTGCACCGCTGTTGAAATATTTTGATGCGGGGATTGGGGCAATTCAGGGGTTTAAGGCCGCGGATGAAATCAATGCGGTGATGACTGCGGCGGAAATGTCGCCGGCGTGGAAAGCGGGGAGCATGATCGCGGAGGTTACGCTTGAGCCGGGGACTAGGGTTAAGATGGTGATAAGTGAGAGGCAGTATCAGACGCTTTTTGGCGAAAAGCCTGAGTATGGTGGATTCGCAACTTTCGACGATGTACCGAACCAGGCTTTTGCTAGAAATGAATTGGCTATTACATCCGAAATGAAGTCAAACACAAGCTATGTCATTGAGGTAGAGATTACTCAGCCATTTAATGCGCAAATCGGCATTGTTGGGCCTCAGGAGTTAGCATCTGGCGGTGCGAGCCAACTTCATTTCATCATTCCACCAGTACAGAAAATGAATGTCCTTAAGTTTATTGGTGGTAGTGAAAAGGCGCTTCCATGAAAAATGAAAAAGTAGAATTTTTTACTTTGCATAATGATAAAGGGCAGTCGATACTTGATGCCGACCTTGCGAGATGGAATGTGAGTCAAGAGCCTTTAAAAAGAATTTATGGTCCATTTATTCGTCGATCATGGCAGGTGAATGGCGAGGAGCTAGAATCATCAAGACCTGGAAATTGGTGTCTTTTGCCGGATGCTAGTGGCTTTATTTTATTTGAAAATGATTGGAGGCCGGATAATAGTGTTGTGCTTGATGCTTATGGAAATGAGCGTATGCGCCTGATGGTTCCAAAGAAGTTGTTACCAGGCATAGATGATTCTTCCATGCTCAGTACATGCTTTTTATGGTTAGAGCCTTCTGGAAAAGAAGGGCAATGCAGATTGATTGGTTCGGTGGGCGAAGCCATGGCTGGAGACTTTGGATGCGATTTTGATTATGTGAATGGAGTGTTTTTGAAGTGCTATAAGGTACGCATATAAAGAAATGGGGCATTACGAAAATTCAGAGAAAATCAACGATCAATTAGCCTATCTCCCGCAAAGCTCAGCCACCGCATTTTGGGAAGGCTATCTCACGGCGGCGGATGAGCTTAATGTTTTGATGAAAAATTATGCACAATTTCCAGCCTGGAAAGAAGGAAGTGTAATTGCAGAAGCCACTCTTTCACCTGGCACCAAGGTTAAAATGGTGGTGGATAAGATAGCTTATGATGCTCTGAGTGATGGCAACATGAATTTTGTTGGAAATTGGGCTACATTTGATGATGTTCCAAACCAAGTATTTGCCAGGAATAATCTAGCAATTACTGAAGGCTTTAAGAAAAATGTTGATTACGTTGTAGAACTGGAGCTTACAAAACCGCTGAATGCACAGATTGGTATAGTTGGCGCTCAAAGTTTTGCAATTGGCGGATCAAGTCAAGTTAATTTTTTGTTTGAGCAACGTAATGGGGGTGAGTTCTTCAAGTTGGTTGGCAGTAAAGAACTGCCATGAAGACGATCAAAGGATTTTTTATACATAATAGCCGTAATGAGGTTTTGCCCGATCCAGATAACAAGTTTGAGCATTATGAAAAATGGCGTAAAAGTCATCCGGGTGAATTTGTTTTTGGTCCAATCGTTAAATACACATGGGAAGTAGATTGGGCAACATATGAACGACTTAACCCAAGAAATGACTATTTGAAGCTATTTCCTGATGCAACAGGTTTTCTACTTTTCGAGAAAGCCAAACGGCCTGATAACCTTGTGTTGCTAGATGTATATGGAAACCAGACCAGGCGACTGGCTGTTCCTTGGCGGATGACAGGCTCAGAGGATCCAGCTAGCGGTTTGTACCCCACTCGGTTTATTGGCTTAACCACACCGCTAGACAATCCAGATACAGGTGAAATGGGAAAGGTTGGAGTTTTTGCCTGGATTGAATATGCAGGTGATTGGTACTTTGAACTAGAACCTCATAAGGGAGAGTTTTTATGGTGTCGCAGGCTTCTTCGGTAGTTTTATATCGCCGACGAAACCGACAAAGAGCAAGCCTCGCGCGCCATCGGCCTCATCAGCAAGCTGCCGCCAGGCGCGCTGATCGAAGTGGGCATCTTCCGCGATGGCCAAGCCCTGAGCCTGCCCGTCATCCTTGGCGGCGGCGAACCGCAGATCAATGAGCAGGTTGATCCTGAACCGGTGCAACAGCCGGATCCGAAGGCTAATTAAAGCCCCTCTTCCTGCCTGCGCTTCTTCCTTGGCAGGCTGTCTCTTATCCGTCATTTCTCTCGGTACTGCGCTACGCCCAGTACTCTCATGCTGTGCCTTAAGCGTTGCTAGCCGTTCATTCATGTGTGCGACTTGCGCATTTACAAGCAAGAAGATCGCTGAGGCGGTTAGTTGAAACTCCATTACTACACAGGCAAGCAACCCAATTTCGGTGATGAGCTTAATTTACTGCTTTGGCCGCGTCTGATTCCTGATGTATTAGCGCAAGCGCCGGACATGTTGTTTCTAGGTATTGGAACCATTTTGAGTCATGACACGCCTGCCAAACTTGGCAAGATCGTGCTGGGTTCTGGTGCAGGCTATAGAAGACCGCCGACATTGGATAGCACCTGGGACATTCTAGGTGTGCGCGGACCACTGACAGCGCGTACTTTAGGGCTGCCGCAGCGGATGGCTATTACTGATCCCGCCGTGCTGCTCAATCAACTCTACACCGCGCCTGTTACCATACGCCACCGCATTGCCTTCATGCCGCACCACGATAGTCAGAGACTCGCTGATTGGCGCTGCATTTGCCAGCAGTTGGGTATTCACTACATTGATCCGTGCTCTCTCGCCACCGCAGACATCATTGATGATATTCGCCGCTCTGGCCTCTTGATTACCGAGGCCATGCACGGCGCCATCGTCGCGGACGCCTTTCGGGTGCCTTGGATACCGATTGTGTGCTATTCCCACATTCTGCGTTTTAAGTGGGAGGATTGGTGTCTATCGTTAGGGATGCAATACCAGCCCGAGCGGCTGCCTGCAATATCCAACATCCCTCTGAATGTATCGCCACTCAAACGCTTACGGCATTGGCTTAAATATCCCGCCGTGAAACTCAAGCTGCTACCTGAACGCTGGAGCAAACTCTTGCCGCGCCCCTCGTCGCCAGAAGAGCTGGAGCGTGCCACGCAACAGTTAGCCCTGATCGCTGAAACTCAGCGCGGCGTTCGTCTAAGCAGCGATCCTGTTTTGCAGCAAGCACGCGAGCGTTTTCAAGACGCCATTCAACTGCTGCGGCGCTACTACGCTTGAGCTAGCACGCTCAAGGGCCACTGCGCTTTTTCAGAGGGTAAACGACATTCCGCAGCCACCAGTGGCATTAGCGCACCAGGTAGCTGTGTCAGATTTTTGGTAATCTGCGCGACTATTCTTCCACTACCAGGAAAGAATCTCGTGATCGTTGGCATCGACCTTGGAACCACCAACAGCCTTGTCGCGCTCTGGCGCGATGGCGCAGCCACTCTCGTGCCTAACCCACTGGGACAATTCTTGACGCCGTCCTGCGTGGGTTTTCTCGATGATGGCACGCTTATCGTCGGCCAGGCGGCGCGCGAACGCCTGCAAACGCATCCACAGCTAAGCGCCGCACTGTTCAAACGCTATATGGGCACCAGCCGCGCAGTAACCTTGGGGACGCAAACATTCCGCCCTGAGGAATTGTCGTCTTTCGTATTGCGCGCGCTCAAAGCGGATGCTGAAACTTTTCTGGGTGAACCCGTAACCGAAGCAATCATTACCGTGCCTGCTTATTTCAGCGACGCCCAACGCAAGGCAACGCGCGTGGCTGGCGAATTGGCGGGGCTCAAAGTGGAACGCTTGCTCAACGAACCAACGGCAGCCGCGCTTGCTTATGGCTTGCAAAACCGTGATGAAAGCAAGTTTCTGGTGTTCGATCTGGGTGGTGGTACTTTTGATGTGTCCATCCTCGAATTGTTTGAAGGCGTCATGGAAGTGCGCGCTTCGGCGGGCGACAACTTTCTCGGCGGCGAGGATTTCGTCACCCTGCTCATGCAGACCTTCCTGCAACAAACCGCACTTGGTCAGCGGGTTGGCACACGTGTGGAAGACCTGCCACCCCCCTTGGCCATCCGCCTGCGTGTCGTTGCGGAATACGCCAAACGCGCGCTGACAAATGCCGCCACCGCAACGCTACAAATCGAGCACACCGGCGAAACCTACACCTGGCAAGTCGATGCCGACACCTTTGCCGCACTGGCCGAACCTCTGCTTGAGCGTCTGCGCATCCCGGTTGAACGCGCCTTGCGCGATGCGCGTATTCGTCCGGCGGAATTGCATAGCATCATGCTCGCTGGCGGCGCAACGCGAATGCCGATGGTGCGCCGTTTGGTAAGCCGTATGTTTGGCCGCTTTCCGCTTGTCAACTTCAATCCTGACGAAGTGGTAGCACTCGGCGCAGCCGTGCAGGCGGGTTTGAAAATGCGCGATGCGGCGCTCGATGAAGTGGTGATGACCGATGTGACGCCTTACTCCATGGGTATCGAAATAACGGAAAGAATTACGCCAGAGCGCATGAGCAAGGGCCACTATCTGCCCATCATCGAACGCAATAGCGTGGTGCCAATCAGTCAGGTAAAAAGTATTGAGACTGTGCAAGACAACCAGCGTGTCATTGAATTGCGCATCTTTCAGGGCGAATCCCCCATGGTTGTCGATAATGTGTTTTTAGGAAACTTGCGTATCCCCATTGCCGCCAAGCCCGTCGGCGCCGTAAAAGTGGATGTGCGCTTTACCTACGATGTCAACGGCATCCTGGAAGCCGAATGCACGGTAACTGAAACTGGTCAAAAACACGTACTTGTCATCGAAGAAAATCCGGGCGTGATGACGCCAGAAGAAGTGCGCCAACGCCTACAAACTTTGTCCACCATCAAGATTCATCCGCGCGATCAAACCGAAAACCGCACCCTGATGGCGCGCGCCGAGCGCGTATACCAACAGCAACTTGGCAGCCAACGCGAAGCTGTTGGCCACGCCATCGCCGTATTTCAAGACGCGCTGGAACGGCAGGATCGAGATGCGATCCGCGAAGTGCGCGCCGCGATCAAGCGCCAGCTTGATGCCATCGAGTCGGACACCTTGTTCGAGTGAGCACTTCTCCGCACAAAGGCCCCTGGGCCTTGCTGAACATCGCACCTACTCGTGATGCGCGCGAAATCAAGCGCGCTTATGCGTTGCGCCTGAAAACGACACGCCCCGATGACGACCCCGCCGCTTTTCAATCGCTGCGTAAAGCATACGAATGGGCACTGGCGCAGTGCGCTGCACAACCCGTGCCGCCTGCGGTGGTGTATTTGCAAATCAAATCCTCCACGCCAACATTTACACCGCACGAACAAGCCACGCCGGAACCATTCGAAGCGCCACCTGCTGAATTGCAGACAGCGCCACAGGGCCACCCCACCGTAACTCACGCGCCAATACCCCAAGCACCGTCGCCGATACTCGGCGCACAGCACTGGCAGACTTTTCGTTCCACTATTGAGTCTTTGGCAAACGATGACTGCTCTCGGCAGCGCATTAACCTCATCACTGAGCAGTTGCGCACTGCATTACGGCATGAGGATCTGATTAATTTCGAGGCTCGTGAAGCCTTTGTCGATGCCGCCCTGACACACTGTGCCGATGCCAGCACTCCCAACGCTCTGCGACTAGCTTGTGATGCCGTATTCGACTGGACTCATGCGCCGATGCCATTAGCCCCTTCCGCGCGCTGGGTGTGGTCTGGCGTGATCGAACGCATCACGAGCGATCAGCAGTACCGTGAAATGCAGACCATGGCGAAACACAACGAAGGCCGCGCATGGGTACTGCAACAACTCACGCAATCCGAGCCACCTCAAATTCCCTGGCTCAGATTTCTCGATAAAAAATTTTTGAACGACGTGCGTGACAGCTTGCGACGACTGGACACGAGTTGGTCGTTAGCACTGCGTTTCCATCTCAATGCGTCATTACTACCCACCTTGAAAGAAATGGCAGAACGCCCTTGGATCACACATGAGGCATTGGGAGGCATCGGTATCGCGGCTATCTGGGCCTTTATCGCCATGACCACCTCCATGGTTGATCCTGACGGCCAATGGCCATCACTGCTTGCCATTGTCAAGTTTTTCAGTCTTCCCGCTGTAGGCATTGCCTTGCTGGTGGGACTTTTGATCGCGTATCCGCTCTGGATCGTTCCGCCTCTGCGCCGACTGCAGCGCCGAGTTGCGGCTTCCTTGACCCAGCCACGGCAGTGGCGAGATCGCCACCCCACACTGTGGGTAGCTTGGTATGTACTGAGAATTGGCCTGCCAACGCTGCTTTTCCTCTCCCCCTGGTTGCCACCGTGGTATGCCGAGTTGCTAAGCAGCGTAATCATCGCCGTAATGTTGCTGCATCTCGTCGTGATGGTACTCGTGGACGGTTGGCGCAAGTCGGTCTTGTTTTTACTGGCAAGTTTTCTCTGCTTGGGGTTTCTTCCAACAGTATTCAGCCCGTTTTACACATTTGCCACTCCACAAACCTGGCTACTAATGGTGGTACTGGCCAAAACGCTTTTGTTTGATTTGCATATAGTGTTACAGCAAGTTTACGGGCGCTCGTGGGACACCGCGCGTATGCGCTTGATTCTACTCGCCTGCATCGTGATTCTAGCGCCGCTGCAATTTCTTTTGGCCGACCAGCTTCTCGTGTTTGCCGCCTTGTTGGGCTGGGCTTGGGTCATCGTTGCTTGCGCAACAACCAATGTCCTTGGCTGGGAATCGCTGTATAGCGCCAACCGGCTTCAGATTCAGATACTTGCCATCATTTATTGGCTGGCCGTCCTATGGATGGCTGCCTTTTTGCTTGAGCCTCTGGAGAATTTAGCCACCGAGAACGCCCTCGCAGGCATTCTGGCCTTGGAAATCATGGTGGCTGGAATAAGCGTTTTTACCCTGCTGGCGAATGATTTGCCTGTCTACCTCAAACGCATCCACCTCAAACGCACTCAACAGCACCGATAAAGCCAGCGCTGCGTATTCTTGTCAGAGGGTAAACGACATCCCACAGCCGCAAGTCATCGCCGCCATCGGGTTCTGCACGCGGAAGCGCGAACCTTGCAAGCCTTCTTCGTAATCCACCACGGCGCCGACCAGGTACTGGATGCTGAGCGAATCCACCAACATGTGCGCGCCCGCGTGGTCGATCACGGTGTCGTCGTCGTTGACGGTTTCGTCGAAGGAAAAGCCATACTGAAATCCGGAGCAGCCGCCGCCGGTGACATAAACCCGCAAGTTCAGATTGGGGTTGCCTTCCTCGTGCAGCAGCGCGTTCACCTTGCGGGCAGCAGCGTCGGTCAGCGACAGCGCCGTCGCATCATGGGTTTGCACAACACTCATAAGACAGCCTCCTCTATGACACCCGGCGCCTCGTGCCCGGCGCCGTCCAGGCCGCGCATTGTTCATTAACCAAGAAAATTGGTCAAGTATTAGGCGCTCGCTGCCGCCTCCTCAGCGGCTTTCGGCGCGGGGCTTTGATCGGTCAGTTGCTTGAGTTCTGCGGCGGGCACATGGTGCAACACGCCGTTCACTTCGGCGCCCATCACCATTTCGATCAGCGCGTAGTAAACATTGCCTTGCACTTTCGCCTTGGCGGCGAGTTCGAGGTGGCCGCTTACGTGCACATCACCTTCCACGCGGCCATTGATGATGACGCGCGGCGCGCGAATCTCGCCACGCACCAAGCCCGATTCGCACACTCTGACCTGCGCCGCTTCGGCATCGAGCGCGGCGTAGATGTTGCCGCATACCTTGCCCTCGATTTCCAGCGCGCCGCTGAAATGCACATCGCCGTTCAGTTCGGTGGCCTTGGAGATGAGCGTGATGTAACCCGCATTCGCGTTCATGCTGCCGGAGGATTTGGACTTGCCATTGAAAAGTGCCATGGAATGTTCTCGTCAGTCGCTCGCAAGCAATTTTGTACCGTTTAGTTAAATAATGCTTATTGAGAATTCCATAAAACATGACATGCGTATGATCGGGCCGGGTTGGAGCGTAGCGGAAACCCAGCATTGGCGCGTTAGGCTGGGTTTCCGCTACGCTCCAACCCAGCCTACGTCATTGTCGTGTCGTGTATTTTTGGAAAATCAATAGTTATGTACTACTTGGTTTCGTACTACTTAGTTTCGTACTACTCAGTTACGTACTACCCAGGCAAAACTTTTTTGCACGCTCTTGGCCTTGTTGCCAGCGCTTGTCGCCAGCACTTGCACGCGCGTGGGGGTAAAGCCTTCCGGCAGTTCCAGTTCGCCTTCGAGGTTTTGGAAATAACGGAAACTCAGAGGAATATCCAGATTCTTTTCGCTCTTGGAGAGGCGGCTGAGCGGCAACGACACGCGCTGCCCATCCTGATCGCCCAGCACGTTGACATTGGCGTGGCCAGACAGCTTATCGGTACTGCCTTGCTGGCGAAATTCGATCTTATAGCGCAGACGCCTGGGGTTCGTAGTCGCCATCAGATCAAAGCGGCCAATCACCAGGCCCTGCTCCGCCTTGGCGTTCTGGGGATCGGTAATCTGTTTGTAGAAGAGCACGTCTTCCTGCAATTGCGCGATGGCGTCGCGCTGATCGGCCAGCGTTTCCTGCACCGAGGCCAGCGCTTGCTTGTCTACCTCGCTGCTCTGCTGCGCACGCACCAACTGCTGCTCAAGCGCGGCGTTTTCGCTGAGCAAGGCGGCCAATTGCTGAGGATCGCGCGCCAGATTGCGCACCTGCGCACTGAGATCGTTCGCCGCGAGTGAATTGACGGATGAATTGGACGCTGCACGCCCTCCAAAATAGCCAAGGCTGCCCGCGATCAACACCAGCACACAGGCAATAGCCACGCCTCCCAGCAGCACCGGGCGATACGGCACCACGATCATTTTGTGTTGCTTGCTGCCTTTGACCGTCGGCATGGGAGTCTCTTTGTATGCTCTGTGCATTGCGCTTGCGCGAGCAGCCCGCAGGCCGCTTCATGCCCTAGGGCAAGGCCGCTATCACGTTCAGGCCGGTCGTTTCCGGCAAACCAAACATCAGGTTCAGGTTTTGTATCGCTTGCCCAGCCGCACCCTTCACCAGGTTGTCTTCCACCGCGAACACCACCACGGTGTCGCCACCCTGCGGCCTGCACACGGCAAGCTGGCAGTGATTACTGCCGCGCACACTGCGCGTTTCCGGGCTCTGGCCCGCAGGCAGCACATCCACAAAGGCTTCGCCGCGATAGCTGTCTTCAAACAGTTGTTGTAAATCGACGCGCGTGTCGGTGAGCCGCGCATAGAGCGAGGCCTGAATGCCACGGATCATCGGCACCATATGCGGCATGAATGTGAGGCCGACCGGCGTAGTGCTCACCAGGTCCAGGCCCTGCTTGATCTCGGGTAGATGCCGATGGCCGCCGATGGCATAAGCCTTGAAACTTTCGTTCACTTCGCCGTGCAAAAGGCCCAATTCCGCCTTGCGCCCCGCGCCGCTCACGCCCGACTTGCAGTCGGCGATCAAGCTCGCCGCATCAATCACACCCGCGCGCAACAGCGGCAGAAACCCAAGCTGCACCGCGGTAGGGTAACAGCCAGGGTTGGCCAAAAGGCGCGCGCCTTTGATCGCCTCGCGGTTGACTTCGCAAAGGCCGTATACGGCCTCTTGCAGCAACTCTGGACAGGCATGGGTCATGCGATACCAATGCTCCCACACCTTGACATCCTTGAGGCGAAAATCGGCTGAGAGGTCGATGACTTTAACGCCAGCATCGAGCAGCGCGGGCGCCATTGTCATGGCGGTGCCATTGGGCGTGGCGAAAAACACCGCATCGCAAGCATTGAGCTGCTCCGCGCTGGGCGCGGTGAACGCCAGATCCACGTACTTGCGCAGATTGGGGTACAGCGCCGCCACCGGTACACCCGCCTCGGCACGCGAGGTCAGCACCCGCAGTTCCACCGCCGGATGCAGGACCAGAAAACGCAACAATTCCACGCCGGTATAGCCCGTCGCGCCGACGATGCCTACTTTGATCACACTCACCTCACTCCGCCGTCAATCGAATCAGTACAGAAAATAGCCCAGCAAACGCTGGTCAGAGCGCGCCAATATAATAAAATCAGCCGCTAAAATGAAACGTGACTTGAGTCGTGAGCCTACGTGACTCTGTGCCACCTAAGCCATTGATTCATCTACTCAGCCTCCCATAAGACTGTATTAGTGCGCCATTGACGTACATGCGTCAATGGCGCACACTCCAGCCATGGTCTTTATCGAAACCGCTATCTTCACCAAGCGCCTGTACGAACTGATGGATGACGACAGCTACGCTGCCTTCCAGCGTAGCTTGATAAAAAAGCCAGACGCAGGTGACCTCATTGAAGAGACAGGCGGTTTACGCAAGATTCGCGTCGCCGCTCATGGCCGGGGCAAGCACGGTGGCGCTAGAGTTATCTACTACCACTTTACGGCAGCGTCGCAGATCGCGCTGTTGTTGATTTATCCGAAGAACGCACAAGACGATCTGACAGCAGATGAGCGCAAGGCGCTCCGGCAAATCATTGAACGATGGAGGTAGGAGCATGGGCAAATTTTTCGACGATCTCATGGAGAGCGTGCAGCAAATGGACGAAATCCAGCGCGGCGAACGCCAACCTTCGCGGGAGTTCAGCGTGGATGCGTTGCAAGTGAAAGAAATCCGCCAAGCTACTGGGTTAAGCCAAGCGAAGTTCGCCGCCATCATTGATGTGCAATTGGGCACTCTGCGTAACTGGGAGCAAGGGCGGCGTGAGCCTAGCGGGGCTGCTCGCGCGCTGCTGCGCGCTATCCGCCAAGACCCTCAGCATGTGCTGGCCGCATTGGCGCAATGATGTCAAAACACATAATGCGGCCAAGCGCCGCGCAGCAGGAGAAACACTGACATGCTTTGGGTCAAGGCCATTCACATCATCGCGGTAATCTGCTGGTTCGCGGGGCTATTCTACCTGCCGCGGCTGTTCGTCTATCACGCGCAATGCGAAGACAACGCGGGCAAGGAGCGCTTCAAGATCATGGAGCGCAAGTTGTTTCACGGCATCATGACGCCCTCAATGGTGCTGACCCTCATTTTTGGCGCCTGGACGCTATCCTACAACCCTACCTACTACCTCAACGTAGCCTGGATGCACGCCAAGTTGCTGGGCGTGGCGCTGCTCTTGGTCTATCACGGCCTATGCTGGGAACACCTCAAAGCCTTTCGTGAAGACCGCAATACGAAGACGCATGTGTATTTCCGGCTCTTCAATGAAATCCCGACGGTACTGCTGCTGCTCATCGTGATCCTGGTTGTCGTCAAACCCTTTTGAATTTCCTCTAATTTGAATTTCCTCTAAATTGTAACGGTCGTTTTCATGTCGCAACGCCTCGCCAACTCCATCGCTTTATTTGAACAAGCTGTCCGCCACATTCCCGGCGGCGTCAACTCGCCGGTACGCGCCTTTCGCGGCGTGGGCGGCAATCCGGTGTTCTTCAAGAGCGCCAGCGGCGCGCATCTGTTTGATGAAGATGGCAACCGCTACATCGACTACGTTGGCGCCTGGGGTCCGATGATCCTCGGCCATAAGCATCCCAAAGTGGTGGCGGCGCTGCACGAGCAGCTCGATCGCGGCATCGCCTACGGCGCGCCCACCGCGCTGGAAGTGCAGCTTGCCGACAAAATCTGTGAAATCCTGCCTTCGATCGAAAGCGTGCGTCTGGTGAATTCCGGCACCGAAGCCACCATGAGCGCGCTGCGCCTGGCGCGCGGCTGCACCAAGCGCGACAAAGTGGTGAAGTTCGAAGGCTGTTATCACGGCCATGTCGATTCGCTGCTGGTCAAAGCCGGTTCCGGCGCGCTGACTCTCGGCAACCCTGATTCCGCAGGCATTCCCGCCGATACCGCGGCGCAAACCTTCGTGCTGCCCTACAACGATCTCGACGCTGTGGAACATTTGTTCTCGATACATGGCCACGAAATCGCCTGCCTCATCGTGGAGCCGGTGGCGGGCAACATGAATTGCGTGCCGCCCGTGCCGGGTTTTCTGCAAGGCTTGCGCGACATCACCGCGCGCCACGGCGCACTGCTGATCTTCGACGAAGTGATGACCGGCTTTCGCGTCGGCCTCAGCGGCGCCCAAGGCCGTTATGGCATCACGCCCGATCTCACCACGCTCGGCAAGATCATCGGCGGTGGTTTGCCGGTGGGCGCCTTCGGAGGCCGCAAAGACTTGATGCAGCAACTCGCCCCGCTCGGCCCGGTGTATCAGGCGGGCACCATGTCGGGCAATCCGCTCGCGGTGACGGCGGGCCTGGTGCTCTTGGAAGAAATCAGCGCCCCCGGCTTTCATGCCGCGCTCGAAGCCAAGGGCAAACGTCTGCTCGAGGGCTTGACCACACTGGCACATGAAGCGGGCCTGCCCTTTGTCACCACGCAGGTGGGCGGTATGTTCGGCCTCTACTTCAATGAGAACGATCGGATAGAAACCTTCGCGCAGGTGATGCAGAGCAATGTGGCGCGCTTCCGCACGTTCTTCCATGCCATGTTGGAACGCGGCGTTTACCTGGCGCCATCCGCCTTCGAGGCAGGCTTCATCTGTGCGGCGCATGGCGAGGCGGACATTGCCGCCACACTGGATGCAGCACGCGCGGCATTCGCGGCAAGTAAATAACCTTTCATTCCATTTTATATTCAAGGAAACCCGCATGACTCATTACCACGTCTACGGCCTGGGCAATGCTCTGGTAGACACCGAATTCGCTGTTACCGATGATTTCTTCGTGCAAGAAAAAATCCAAAAAGGCGTGATGACGCTAGTCGATGAAGCGGCGCAGCGCGTTCTGCTCGAGCGCTTGATGCAGCGCTATGGCATCAAAAAACGCGCAGGCGGCGGTTCCGCCGCCAACACCATTTACGCTATTTCACAATTCGGCGGCAGCGCCTATTACAGTTGCAAGGTGGCAGACGATGAACCGGGCGAGTTCTATCTGCGGGAACTCGGCAGCAACAATATTCACACCAATCTCGGCAGTGGCCGCGATCATGGCACCACCGGCAAATGCCTGGTGATGGTGAGCCCCGATACCGAGCGCACCATGCTCACCTTTCTCGGCATCTCGGAGCAACTCGATTCCAGCACCATCGACGCCGAAGCGCTGCGCAACAGCGACTATCTCTACATGGAAGGTTATCTCGTCACCTCGCCCAGCGGCCGCCAGGCGGTGATCGATGCGCGCCACATTGCCGAGGCCAACGGCGTGAAGACGGCTCTGACGCTATCAGACCCCGCGATGGTGCAGTTTTTTCGCGGCGGCCTCGAGGCCATGATCGGCACGGGCGTGGACCTGCTCTTCGCCAACGCAACCGAGGCCATGTCCTGGGCTGGCGTGAACAGCGTAGACGCCACGCTGCCCGCGCTGCAAAAGATCGCCAAAACCGTGGTGCTGACACTCGGCGCGGACGGCGCGCTCGTGGTCGATGGCATGGAGCGCATCCGTGTTGCGCCAGTGCAAGTGCAAGCCGTGGATACCAACGGCGCAGGCGACATGTTTGCTGGCGCCTTCCTCTACGCACTCGCCACCGGCCACGATTACGCCACCGCCGGCAAACTCGCCAGCCACGCTGCCGCCGCCACAGTAAGCCATTTTGGACCGCGCTTGACGCCAGCGCAGCATCAGGAAATTCGTAGCGCAGTTTTTGGCTGAGGGGTTACTCAACAACCACCGGCTAAAGCCGGTGGTTAAGGCGAATGCCGTCATTTACCCGTAAAATTGCCTCAAGCCAGTGAACTTTCAGGAAGAATACTTGTCAAACAGGTAGCTTGCAGATCAAACATGGCGAGCAAACTGCAACGTATGACAAATTCTTGACTGTTTATCAAAGGAGCATGGTATGTGGGACTGGCTGAAAGAATGGTTTAGCAGAGGCAGTAGCGATCCTTCGGATCTTGCTGATTACGACCGTATGGTCGCGAACATTGGAACAGTGCCTTCAGGTATCGAGGAGATCACCGTTACCGGGCATCGCCTTGAGCCTGTGTTTGCTGATCCTCCTGTCAATGTCAACATGGTGTTTGAGCCGGGATCGCCCATGGTTGATTCCGGCTGGGATAACGGCAGCGTAGGTGGAACGGGGTCGGCGCAAGAGCCGGCGGTTGTCGCCATCGTCGAGGAGGAAGAGCCCGCGTCTGCTGCTGCTCCTGCGGAAGAGCCGGATAGTGTCGCCAAAGCCGAGGATGCGCCCGCAGGCATAGAGGAACTCATCGTTACCGGGCATCGGCCTGCGCCTGCGCCCGCTGATCCTTCAGTCAATGTCCATGTGATGTTTGAGCTTGGTTCATCAACGGCTGATTCTGGTTGGGATAACGGCGGCGCGGGTGGAACGAGTTCAGCGCAAGAAGCGGAGCTTGTCGCTGCCATCGAGGAAGAACCTGTTGATTCTGCTGAGGAGGAAGAGAAGAGTTTGCCCGCACAGACGAGCACCAAGAAACCGCCCGCAGGTATAGAAGAAGTCACCGTTACCGGGCATCAGGTTAAACCTGCGCCGCCTATCAAATCTGGTCTTCCCATTAACATCACGCTGGAGTCTGGCTCATCCACGATTGATCTTAGCGGGGATAGCGCAGGCGGGGGCGGAACGAATTCGGCTCATGCGCCCGCGCCCAAGACTGTCGCCATCGTTGAGGAGGAGGCAGCGTCTGCGGCTGATCCTGTTGAAGAAGAAGAGGATAGTGCGCTTGCGCAGACGGACACCCAGGAACCGCCCTCGGGTATAGAGGAAATCATCGTT
>JAIRJU010000185.1 GCA_031260485.1 Pseudomonadales bacterium
ATGGCGGCGGGCGCTGCCGCAAAAAGGCCGATGGCCGCAAGACAGCAGAGGGCTGGTCCCGCAAAGCGGGATTCCTTGATGCCGAACAGTCGCGCCAAAGTGCGACCGGGACAACCCCCTCGCCAGTCGGTCCAGTCGACACTGCGCGTTGAATTATTCAATAATATCAAGTTATTATTTGTATTTGTTAATGTGAAATCTATTGTTATGTTCACGACGATTCGGCCAGGTTTTTCAGGCTTGCCAAGACATCGGCGAAATCTGAAGCCACCATGGGCCCCAACTCGGCAGCGGCAGGTCCGGTGATTTCCGTGCGGTAAATGATTCGGGTATTGCCGGAGGGCAGCGAAATCAGTTGGTGGTAGACCACAACCCGCGTTTCGTCGACAACCGTTTCATCGGTAAAAGATTGGCCGGGAATGACTTCGATCAACGTGCTGTGCAAGGCATTCTGACCGGGCGGAGTCATCGTGAGTGGGGTACCGGTCTTGAATGGGCCATGAATTTCGCAGGTTTCAATGCCGGCATTCCAACTTTTCCAGCGCGCAACGTCCGCGAAAAGTTCCCAGACACGGGCGGCGGGCGCCGATGTTTCGATGACTTCCTCATGGTTCCACATTGTGTGCTCCTGTTGTCTGACGCCCAAAGTCACCCTGCGGCACAACCGTCCGGGTTGGGCGCAATGTCAGGTATTCGCTTGCTGAATTTTGTTGCTGCAAGTTTGTATGCCTCAGCGAGCAGGGGTTTTAACTCGTCCAGGGTTGCGGGTGACGGGTTTTTTACTGCAATCCAGGACATCCAGCCGTAAACCGGATGCGGGGTGATGATGTCGCAAGTGGTGAAATCGTGACCCGTGTTGACCACGCCGCCAGCAGGTGGACGGGCGGGAATGAACCCGAAGCGGGCAGTGAAGGCTGTCTTTGAGAGGCCAATATTCAATCTGTACTGCCCAGGCTGGATCTGTGATGAACTGTCATGGGCGCCATCCTTTTCCTTAAAGGTCAGGAAATAGATTCCCTTGGGCAATTTCTGGCCGGGGTTGTAAAAAAGAGCGCGCTCACCCCAGTTGCGGTTATCGACAACGCCCGGAAAGGTTTCCGTTACGTACTCGACAATTTGCTCAATGCTCAGTGTCATGGCTTTCTCAAATTTGACGAGCGCACCCCATGATTACTCAAGGCGCGACCAGAAACTCATGTTTGTGGATACGGGATCAATGAATGCAAGAAACGCGAGCGCGTATTGGTTTTGCATCCACTTTCCACAAATTTCCTCAGCCTTTGCTTTGGAGGTTGCAAAGGCCAGATCGGCATACGTGCCATCGTTGCCTTTCAGAATGGCGTGCCCCAGGAAACCTTCTTCTTTGTTGAGGAATTCAACCTCCATTGTTTTGGCTGCTGCGCGCATGTCTGATTCAGACAACCCCGCTTTCATACGGAAAGTGCCAAATTCAAGCCCTTTGAAAGTGATGGGGTGGGAAGAATTGCTCATGACGCTGGGTACTCCTGTGATTGGGTAAACCGAAAATACAGCATGGCGAAACTGTGATTTCATTCAGGCAGATGGCACACCGCTTCAATGTTGTTGCCTTCCGGGTCGATGACAAACGCGCCGTAATAATTGGGGTGGTAATGGGGGCGCAAGCCGGGGGCGCCGTAATCCTTGCCGCCGGCGGCAAGGGCGGCTTGATGAAAGGCATCGACTTGCGCCCGGTTTTCGACTCGCCAGCAAAGGTGGCAACTGGTTGTGGCGGGAGCGGCCCCGTAAAGCGAGGGGCCATCGACGAACCAGACATCGACTTTTTTACCATCGGGTTCGGCTGCGTCTGGATGAGAGAAACCCAGCACATTCATGCCATCGTAACTGCCTTCCAGGTTCAGGCTGTAGCCCAATGGGGCCAGGGCGGCGCTGTAGAAGGCTTTGGTGCGGGCCATATTACTGACACGAAAGGTCATGTGGTCGAGCATGGTGTTTTCCTCAAAAATAGGTGAATGAAAAAGTGCCGTCACCTTCGATGACTGGATTGATTTCTTGCCAGCGGTGGATGCGGGCCGCTTTGCAAGGAGATCATGGGTCTGGCGTTGGCGTGCTTACAGCCCGAGCAAGGTCCGGTCTTTCGGGTAGCGCACGGTGTATGAGAAGGGGAGCGTTGCCGCTTCGCCGGCGGTGAGGGGGAGCGTCCATCTCAGTTCGCCGGTGGCGGCGTCGAGGCTGGCTTTGCCATGGTTCAAATCCTCGATGCGCACGTCGCTGTCGCGGCTGACGGGGATCTGGTCGATGACGACGAGGTCGATGGCTTCCTTGCGGGTGTTGCGGGCAGTGATGGTGATGCCGAATTGCTGGCGCACGTCGCTGCCGAAGAATTGCGGCCCCTGCTTGAATGCCGGGTCGCTGTCGCGTTTGACGAGAATGCGCTTGTCGCGGCCGAGCGAGATGTCGAGCGATTCCTTGGCGCGGGTGACGTCGATGTAACCTTGGCCGACGTAATTGCCCTCGTAGAAGATGTTGCTCTGCCCGGGCAGCAGATCGAGATCACCCCAGCCGCTGACTTGCGCTTGCAGGAAGGCATCGGCATCACGCTTGGGCATCACCACATAGCGATAGGTTGCGGCCAGTTGCGCGCTTTTTATCATTACCAGATGGCCTTTGCCGTCTGAAGGGATGGAATACGGCAGGGCGATGTCGAATTGTGTGTCGATGCCGTTGGCGTTGGTGCTGACGTAGCCGTCGAGCGCCGCCTGACGCGGGCGCGGGGTGGCCGGAGCGGAGGCTGCTACCATGGGCGCTGGTGCGCCTGCGGCGGCGGCATACGCCCTCCCCTGCTCCCGCTTTGCCGGCTGATCGTCCAGCAGGGACAGGAACACCGGCGCAAACACCGGGGCTTGCGCGCTCTGCGCGGGGTTGCCGCTGGAGAGGAGCAGATGCACCTTGTCCCAATGGATGCCGCTGTTCTGGAAGACGCGGGCCTTGTAAGTGAGTTGCACCGGTGCGCCGACCTTGCTGGCTTGTAGATCGTAGGAAGGCATCCAGCCCGCTTCGGGTACGACATAGGACAGGGTGAGCGTGCTGCGCGCCGCCTGCGGCGCATACAGTTTGACGGCAATGCGTCCGCCCGGCTGGAAGCCCCTGGCTTTTTCTTCATTGAATTGCCGCTCGAATTTTTCTTCCCGTTCCCTGGCTTTTTCCAGTTGCTGGTTCAGGCGGTTTTTTGCCAGCAGGGCGATTTTCATTTTCTGGTCGAGCAAGTCGAACATGCGGCCGATTTCCGCTGCCGACGGTGCGCCCTTATCACCGCCCAACTGCCGGTTGGCCCGGATCATTTCGATCTGCTCGGCCACCACGGCGGCCTGCACGTCGATCTGCTCGCGGGCCGCCCTGGCCTCATCGCGCTGGCGCTTGATGTCGACGGCGCGGGGCGAGAGCACTTCTTCTTCGAGATAGTCGTTGCGCACGGTGGCGAATTGCACGACGACGCCACTGCTGGCAGCCACTGACAGGCTCTGTTCGTTGATGTTGCCCGCCACGTTGCTCAACACCCATTCGCTGTCGCCCACCGGGACATCCAACGTGATGCTGCTGGTCAACTGGGCGCCCCGCAAGAAAACGATGGCCTCTTGCAACTGCACTTTCTGTACCGGCTGGCTTTGCGCGACGGCATGGAGGGCGCCCAGGCCAAGCGCGGCCAGCAGGGCAAAACGGATCCATGAATGCATGAGATGACCTTTCAGAGAGAGGGATGGGGAATGAAATGCGCGGGATCAGGATTATAGCGACCGGCAAAATCCCCATGCTTCTTGAATGGATTCTCAGCCGTTCACCCGGATGCGCGGCGGACGCCGCCAGCAGGCGGGGG
>JAIRJU010000188.1 GCA_031260485.1 Pseudomonadales bacterium
CTCCCACGCGGCGGGCGAAACGGGCGCTTATCGTTTGCGCATTCTGCGCAGCGAAAGTCTCACGAACAATTGATTTATCGTTCCAAATATCCCTCTCCCCCAACCCCTCTCCCGCAAGCGGGCGAGGGGAAAAAATAATGTCAACGATTTGATCAAAAACGCGCTAGATAAATTCCCCTCCTGTGGAGGGGTGCCCGCAGGGCGGGGTGGTTGCCGTAGGCAGATGAAACGGCACAAGATAAATTTCCCCTCCTTGACCACCCCGTCCGCCTACGGCGTCCACCCCTCCACAGGAGGGGAATTATCCTGCGGCGAGTGATAGATGAATTGTCCTCTCTTCTGCGTCGCTACCGCGCCTCTGCCAATACGCCATCGAGCATGGCGAGGGCGGTGGTGATGTCGGCGGTGCTCACCAAAAGATCCGGCAGCAGCCGGATGATGCCGTTGCGGGTGGGTACCACCAACAGGCCCTGATCCGCGCAGCGCAGCGTCAGTTCACGCGCGCGTGTGGCGTCGTGAAATTCGAGCGCGCACAAAAGGCCAAGCCCGCGTACCTCGCGCACCAGGGTGGCATGTCGGTGTTGTAGTGTGTGCAGGCCGTCCAATAACTGGCGGCCTTTATGTGCCACTTGTTCTGGAATGTTGTGTTCCACCAGATGCGTGATGACCGCGTGCGCCAGCGCACAGCCGAGCGGGTTGCCGCAGTAGGTGCCGCCGTGGTCGTCTTTGTGCAGTTGCGCCCGTACCGCCGCTGTCACCGCGAACGCGGCGAAGGGAAAGCCGCCTGCAATGCCCTTGGCCAGCGTCAGTATGTCGGGTTGTAGTGGCGTGCTGCTGTGCTGTAGCGCAAACAACTTGCCGGTGCGACCAAAGCCGGTTTGTACTTCGTCCACGATCAAGAGTGCGCCGTGCGCGTGGCAGAGCCGCTGTGCGTCGTGCAAATACTTCTCTGGCGCAATTTGCACGCCGCCTTCGCCTTGGATCGGTTCCACGATCACCGCGGCGGTTTCGCTATCCATGGCCTGCGCCAGCGCGGCGCCATCGCCATAGGGCACGAAGCTGATGGCGGGCAAGAGTGGCAGATAACGCTCGGCATTTTCCGGCCCGCGCGATACCGACAAGGTGTTGAACGAGCGTCCATGAAACGCGCCGTGCGTGCTGATGATTTTGCTGCGCCCGGTGATCTTGCGCGCCAGCTTGAGCGCGGCGTCGTTGGCCTCGGCGCCGCTGTTGCAGAAGTAGAGCGCGCTGAGTTCGCCGGGCAAAAGCGGTTGCAACAAGCGCAAGAGCGCCGCGCGTTCGGGTGAATAGGTGAAGCCCGCGTTGGGGCTTTGCAAAAGCCGCGCCGCCTGCCGTGTCAGCGCGTGTGTGATGAGCGGATGCGCATGGCCGAGGCAGGTGACGCCCCAGCCGGAAGTGAAGTCGAGATAGCGCTTGCCTGCTTCATCCCAAACCCAAGACCCCTGGCCGTGGGTAAAGGCCAGGGGCAAGCGCTCGCAGAAGCTGAGTCCCAGTGTGTCTTCGGTGTCGATGGTGTTCATGCGGTGTTTCCTCGTGGTGGTTTTTCAAGAACTGTTTTTCAAGAACAGTTTTTCAAGGACAAAAAAAACCTCCGGTGTCGTCGACATCCGGAGGTTTCGGTTACTGCGTGCTTAGATTCAGCGAGGCATCAGCAGGGCCTGGGATTTCCGGATGGTGGGCGTTTTGCACGCGCACGACGACGCGCCGCCGTGGCGCGGGCGGCGGCCATGGCGTTGAGAGCGGCGTTGTCGAGGAAATGGAACATAAGGTTTCGCTAAGGTTGAAGGCGCCGCACTTTAGGGATAAACGGGCACGCTGTCAACGTATTGTTACGGCGTAGCCAACAGCCCCTCCATTGCATCCATGATGGCGATCAAGGATCTTTCGATTCTTACGCCTAATGCTCAAGTTAACCGGCGGCGAAGCCGTCCGGGTTGAAGCGCATATTAGGTACAGTAGCCGCTAGGATAGAAAACTATTTTGCAATCAATAAAATGAATGCCCAGATACAAAGCAAAATAAAAGTCATTATGGGAGCCAAAATTTTACTGGAATTTCCTCCCATAATCATGGCGCCTATTGCGCCCATAAATATAAACATCAACCAATCGCTTATGCCAACATAATAAATAGAGTCTGATTTTGTGGCCGGCATTGCAATAAAAATAGAAAATGTCAAAACGTAAGTTAATGCCCTACATGATTTAACCCACCATGCAGGATTTTCAGATTTCGGATGACTCATTTGAGTAGCCTAACGCCAAAATTAACCGGCGCCGAAGCCGTCCGGGTTGAATGAGTAAAAAGGAGACCTCCCACCTCAGCGGTACAACCGCGCGGCATCGACTGCCATGATTGAGTGTGGGCAAACGATCAATCAAACGAAGGAGAAGCTCCGATGAACAGTATAACCAATGTGCTTGGTGTTGACGGGAGGCTCCTTAAGCAATGTTAGGCACAACGACATCTGAGCGGGCTGTCGTGGTCGCGGAACTTGGCTGAAAGCGATTCACGGCATTGCTGCCAAGCCCCTGCTTGAGTATCAAATACGGAGTAAACCAGATCAGCGCGTTTGCCTTGCGGCAGAAGATTGACAAACGCATCGCCGCAATTGGCGGTTCTTTCTATAAAAGTCAGCGTTTTTTGGTCGAAAGCAAATAGCCGATGGATAGCATATGTTCCCATACCTTCGTCCAAATGCCATATTTCAATATCTGGATTTTTTTGGCCCTTGATCTGGCGGGACGTCAAATTGGCCATGGCGGGTATATCCAGCGCTACGCGCTGAATCTGGTTTTTTCCACGAAAGCTAATTTGCAGTATCTGCTCGTCGAGTACGGCTTCAGCAATCGTGCCATGTTGCAAGAAAAGGATTTGAGTTTGCTCAGCCCCTGCTGTTTGCGCTAGAAAAAACAGCGCAATGCGGATTATTGGCTTGAGCAGGTTGAGTGAATACTTGATGAAAGCAGGCATAAGCCTAATACCCAGTATGCTGAAGCATAGCTGCCCGCCTCGAGCCGCATACATAATAAATAATAGTAGGCGTAATAACGGTAGACGTAATAATGGTAGACGTAACAGTAAACGGCGCTCTGCTATTGCTACTCACTCATCTTCTTTTTGCGGCGATTCTTTGCGCTTGGGACGCCAAAAGCGAGGTCTTGCCACTTTACGTGGCCAGCGCCAAGTGAATAACGCACTTAGCAACTGTATCAGAACCAGTACCAGCCACCAGACAAGCTCTGCAAGCACCGCGACCAATAGCGCAAGTATTTCACCTACCCCGAGCGTTTCACCACCGGCAACGAACAACGATGCAATCGCCTCGATCAGTGCCATGAAGGCCGTTACGATCGCTTCAATAATTGCGGCTATAGCTTCAAGCATTTCTTTAATTTATCGCTGGACTATCACCAGCCCATCACCAGCCTATCGCCACTTCGCAAACGGAAACATTGCCATCCTGCGCGCCGCGGTATGGAGCGCAGGATGGCATGGGAGAAATACTGCCTGTAGGTTTTGCTAATGCAGCTTTTGCTAGTGCAGCTTGGGGCTCTGCTCAGTTCATTTTCACGGCAAAGTTGCCGTTGTCGCTGCCTTGCGACCACTTGCCGACGATCTTGCGTTCGCTGAAGGAGCCCAGGTTTTCGATTTTGCCTTCCACCTGGTAGCCGCCTTCGAGCGTGAAGCTTACCGTCCAGCTTTCCGGGCGCAGTTGCACGTTTTGCAGGGGCTGGCGTTTACCATTTTCGATGACGAAGCCAATAACTGACTGATCGCGCTGCAAGGTCAGCGACAGCAGCACACGCGAGTCTTTGCCGTTCACCTGCCGCTCGCCGCTCCAGGTGCCTTCCAGCGGATAGCCTTCCTGCCCCTGTACAACGAAACTGCCACACAGTGTCAGCACACCCAGCAAGGCCGCGAAGCGCTTGCGCATAAGTTGTTTCATCGGCTGCTCCTCAGTTCCCGTACATGTGCAATACGTCGTTGTTGTCATCCTGGCAGAAATACTCGCGGATCTCGCCTTCATCGCCGCCATCCCAACTTTTGTAGGTCCAACTGACATCGAAGCCGCCGGTCCAGGGCTTGGTGTAGGCGCCTGGATCATCCACCGTCACTTCATAGCTCAAGGTGTCGAAGTCCGGGCGCGAGAACCGTTCGGTCAAATGCAGGAAGCGGGTATGCGGAATGCCGCCCTGGGCAAACCAGGTTCTGTCGTTATAGCCGGTGGATTCCACCACCAGCGTATCGCCTTCCCAATGGGCGCTGGTGTAGCCCTGATAGGTGCCGATGGTGTCGGGATCGTCGATGTCGGGCAAAGGCCGGCTATCGGTATAGACCACACGCCAGGTTCTGGGCCCGCCGCCGAACACAAAGTACACCCGGTTCAAATCCGGCATTTGCAGAATCTCAAACCCGTTCACGGTTTCGACCAAGCGGGTCGGCCCCGGCGGCATACAGCGCGAATGCGGATCGTCCGACTGCCGGTTGGCGGCGCGATAGTCGTACAGCGCCTTGGCCCAGGGCTGGAACGGGAGTTCTTCCAAGAGAAGATTGCTCCGGTGGCTGAGCCGCCCGCGGCCATAGATGCTGCCGCTGTTGCCCCAGAAGCCTTTTTCGCCGGCAGACAAGCCCAGATTGACCTGACCATTGCCGAGCCGCGGCGTCGCTTTGGCGGGCTTGGGCGCTTCCTGCGCCGCCGCCTGTACAGCGTTCGCGGCGCCCAACAACGCCCACACACCGAGCGCCGCCACTAGTGCCTTGCGCGCTTGCTTCATGGCTGTGCCTTTCATCATGACATCTCTCATCATGGTACCTTTCATCATGGTACCTCTCATCATGGGGTGACATTCTCGCTGGAGCCAGCACCGAGTTTTTGACCGTTCGCCAAGGTAATGGTGCGAGCATTGGCCAGGTTGCTGCCGTCGCGGGCGATGTGGCCATCGACATTGATGAGATCGCCGACATTCAGCGTGGAGCGGGTCCAGCCCAAGGTGCGGGTGAGTACCGCTGGAGCGCCCATTTCAAAGGCCCAGGGCGTTACTTCGCCTTTGTCGTTGGTCACGTCGGCATAGATGTAGACATGCGGGTTTTGCCACGAAATCTTGGTGACGATGCCGCTAAGCACCACCCCTTGTTGCGCGTCGTACTCCGCGGAAAACGAGTGGTGTGCCTGTGCGGCAACTGCCGCGACCGACAGCATCACGCCCATGGCGCCAATCTGAAGCATTTTTTTCATCGTCTGTCTCCTGTGGGTTGCGTTGGGTTACGTTGGTTGTGAACTCCACCTGCGTGGCGGAGCATATCAAAAACTCAGGTTCATGCTTAACTGGTAGCGTCTGCCGAACTGGTCGTAACCGCCCGGGATGCTTTGCCCGGTACTGCCAGGCTGAATCGCGGGTGGACGGTCGAAGAGGTTATTCACGTTGAGCGCCACAGTCCAGCTACCACCCTTTTGCAGTTCACCTTCCTTGGAAAGGCGCAGGTTGGTGTAGTTGCCAGAGGTTAACCAGAGCTTGTCCACGTCGCGGCCTTCCACCCAGTTGATGTTGAGCTTGGTGCTGGCGATGTAGCGTTGTTGCAACTGGATGCCATAGGAGCCAATGCGATAGTTGGCGGTGAGGTTGGCGGTCAGCTTCGGATTACCCAAGGCGCCCGCTACGTTGAGCGGCAGGCCATCGAGCGGCGTATCGGAGCGCTCGATCAGAGAGCCGGCAAGGCCGCGCAGGTTGAAACTTTCGTCTCCAGTACCGAAGAAATTGGGCTTGGTGCGATACACCACTTCCGTATCCACGCCTCTCACCCTGGCCTGCGCCACGTTGAGGTAGCCGTTGGCGATCATGGTGATCAGACCGGTGGTTGGATCGCGCGTGATTGCATTACACAAACTCTCATCTTTTTGGATGTAGCAACCATCGACGATGCGCTGTACGCCCAGCGAGCTGACGGCATCCTTGATTTGCACGTCGTAGTAATCGCTCGACACCTGCAAGCCTTCAAACCAGGAGGGCTGATAGACAAAGCCTGCCACCATGGTATTGCCCACTTCCGGGTTCAGATTGGGGTTGCCGCCAGCGCGCACCGTTACCAGGTAGCTGTTGCCGGTCAGCGGATCTTCGGGGTTGCCGCCTTGTCCGCCGCGGTTGTTGTACAACTCGGTGAAGGTCGGCTCCCGCACGTCGCGGGAGCGGGTGAAGCGCAGGCGCAAGTCTTCAAACGCCTGGATGTTCACGCCGATTTTCCAACTTTGCACTCGCCCGATACGGGAATAATCGGAATTGCGATAGGCAAGGCTGGTGTCGATGGACTGCGGGCCGGTAGTGGATTTGTAGACCGGTACGCCCAATTCGCCGAAGGCTTCCCACACATCCAGATCCCCGGAGGAATCGCGCAGCGAAGAGGTTTGATGCAAGGTTTCGCTGCCGCCGGTATAACCGGGCGGAATGCCCCGGATGCCAAGTTCCGGCGCGTTTTGCGGCGGGCCGAATTCATAGACAGTGGAATTGATCCACTGCTTGAACGATTGCTGCCGCCAGTTGAGACCGGCAGCGAAGGAAATCGGGCCGCTCCAGCCCTGGAACAAATCGCCATTGAGCACGGCTTCGGCGAAATCCTGTTCCACATGACTCAACTCGGTGCGCGGCGACATCGTGTATTCCACTGCCGCCCTGCTCATGTTGCCTGCGCCCATGACGTTGTAAGGCACGCAGTCGCGGATGCTGTTGTCGAGGCCAATCGGCGAACGCAGCGGGCCGCCTATCACCGATGTCTTGCCCTGGATCGCGGGCGTGGCGGCCAGTTGTGCTTCGGTGGGATTGAACAACTGCACGCGGCAGACGATGGCGCCGGTTTTGGGATCGCGCACCGCGTCCATGCCGAGAAACACGCGGTCGATACGGGTCTGGCCAAAGAGGCCGGCATTGTTTTCCGAACGGCCCGACTGCCAGGACACGCGCGCATCCCAATCGTTGGACAGGTGTATGTCGGCACCGACGCTCCAGGAAATCGTGGTGAAAATTTCCTTGCCGTCACCCAGGCCGATGTTGTTATCGCCCAGGAAAGAGCCTTGCTTGTGCAACTGGAACGAGGTGATGCCGGCCGTGTCCATCGCATCGGCCACTTCCTTGGGCAGGAAGGCGTTGTCGCGGAAAATCGTGGCGAAGGAGGTGCCTTGCAGGTTGTAGCGGGAACGGCGGCCAGGCGAGCCCGTTTCGGAACGGCCAATCAGAAATTGCGCGAAACCGGAAAGGTTGTCGGTGAAATCATACTTGAGCGCCGTGAACCCGGAACGCCCGTGGGTTTCCGCGCCATAAGGGCCGTTCTCGAAGGCGCGGTTGGCGATCTGCGATTCTGGACTGTTCGATTGGCTCTTGGTGGAGCCGTTGAGGTTCGGCGCCGCGTAAACATCGCCCTTGATGAAGGCCCGCACGTTCTGCCCGTCATTGGTAAAGGTGTAGCCGTTGAGGGCAAAGGGAATCAAGGGCGAGGTGCTGGCGCTGCCGTTGCGCGCCCAGATCATGCCGGTGGGTGTGCTTTCCGTGGAAGACACCCACGGCAAGGTGAGGCGCTGCGGCACGTTTGGCGTCGCGGTGGCGGATACCCAGGCCGGGTTCGTCACCCAGCCCCAGCGCTGCCACCAACTGGCATCGAGCTGAGTGGGATCGCGCAGAATCTGGTCGATGTGCAGCGTTTCCACCGAGCCGATCACATGCAGGCGCTCGCCGATCTTGGTACCGCCCGCCATCGAGGCATTCCAGCGTGCACCATCGCCAAACTCGGTGACGCCCGTGCCTACTTCGGCCTTGAAGCCTTCGTATTCCCGGTTCAACACGAAGTTGACCACTCCGCCCAAAGCGTCCGCGCCATAGGCCGCCGAAGCACCACCCGTGACGACTTCGACGTTTTTCATCAACGCCGTGGGGAAGGTATCAATGCCGACGACGCCGGTGCTATCGGCAGGTACTACGCGCGAACCATCGAGCAGCACCAGCGTGCGGTTGGAGCCGAGGTTGCGCATGTCGAGCTGGCTGCTGCCGGAATTGGCGCGCATGGCGCCGGGAGAACTTTGCGCGCTGCGGTTGCCGAAGAATTGCGGCAAGCCGTTAAGCTGTTCGGAGACGGTGCCGCCCGGATCAAACGTGGTCAATTCCGGCAAAGTTACCGCCGTGACTGGCACTGGCGTGGTGAAACCGTCTGTCTGCCGCAGACGCGAACCCGTCACCGTGACTTCTTCGATCGCGTCAGCCGCGAAGAGTCCGCTGCTCCATAAGCCGCCACAGGCAATGGCAACCGCCAGCAATTTTTTTCGAGATGGCAATACCCCAGATATGTTCATGCGTAACTCCCCCTTTTTACTTACTGT
>JAIRJU010000201.1 GCA_031260485.1 Pseudomonadales bacterium
GTGCCGTTGGGGAGAGTTCAGCATCCCGACACAATAACTGTTTTATCGCGGGAGGGTTGTTCTGGGATGGGGCCAGGGCTTATCTCAGGGCAGGGAGAGGTATAGCGCGATTGCCCTGCCTTGCCCGGCAAATTCGATGGACGCGCACTTGAGCCGCCAGTAGGCTTGGGCAGGAACTGGCTTGCCGCGTTGTTTATTAAGAAATCCTTAAGCGAAGCCAGGCACCTTTTCAGTGCTTTTCAGACACCTTTTCAGTGCTTTTACTGTTACTCAGTGCTTTTGTTGTTACATCCCCTTACCAGGAGACTCATGATGGCGTGGCGCAATTCGAACGAACGATACGGAACCTTGTCGATTTCACTGCATTGGCTGACGGCGCTGTTGCTCGTGGCCGTTTATGCTCTCATCGAACTGCACGATGCCCTGGGGCGAACGCCTGGCGCCCGCGCGGCGGAACATTGGCATTCGATGCTGGGGCTGCTGGTGTGGTTCTTGACCTTGATCCGCTTGCCCTTGCGCTTGCTGCAACCGGTGCCGGCGATACAGCCGCCACTCGTGTTCTGGCAGCGCCGCTTGGCGCTCGCCACTCATGCCGCGCTGTATATTTTGCTGCTGTTTATGCCGGTGCTCGGCTGGCTGATACTCAGCGCGGAAGGCGGCGAAATCACGTTCTTTGGGCTGCATGTGCCGCCCATACATGCGCGTGATAGAGACTATGCAGCCACGGTGGCGGAAGTGCACGGCACCATCGGCAACATCGGTTACGCCTTGATCGCTCTGCATACTGCGGCGGGCCTCTTCCATCACTACGTGCAACGCGACAACACACTGTCGCGCATGTTGCCCAAACGCGGCGGCTAAGCGCCGCGCCGTCACACACCAACCCACGCCGCTGGCGCCACTGTGCCAGCGGCGTGGGTTTTTGCATCTCTCTTTACGAATTCTTGGTTCTTCTGGGGCCACGCAACCTCATTCCGAGGGTGTTCCCGTCTGGCCCCTGCGTTACAATCGCGCGCTGTTACGCCGTGCAGTTAGCCAGGGAGTTCTCATGCAAACCCGCCAGCTTGGCCCTTTTACCGTCAACGCCATCGGCCTCGGCTGCATGAGCATGTCGCACGCTTACGGCACGCCTGATCCGGTGGAAGCCGAAAAGGCGCTGCTGCGCGCCTTGGACCTTGGCTACAACTTTCTCGACACCGCCGCGCTCTACGGCTTTGGCAAGAACGAAGAGCTTTTGGGCCGCGTGCTGCAAGGCCGCCGCCATGAGTTCGTGCTGGCCAGCAAATGCGGCATGTTCAAAGGCCCTGACGGCAAGCGCCAGATTGATGGCCGCCCCGCCACCTTGCGTCAAACCTGTGAAGCAGCGCTAGAACGCCTGCGCACCGATGTCATCGACCTCTACTACTTGCACCGCCGCGACTTCAGCGTGCCCGTGGAAGACAGCATCGGCGAAATGTCGCGCCTGGTGCAGGAAGGCAAGGTACGCACGCTGGGCCTGTCTGAAGTCTCCGCCGCCACCTTGCGCAAGGCCCATGCCGTGCATCCCTTGACCGCGCTGCAAACCGAATACTCGCTGTGGAGCCGCAACGCCGAGATCGCCGTGCTCGATGCCTGCCGTGAACTCGGCATCGCCTTCGTGGCATTCAGCCCGCTGGCGCGCGCCTTTCTCACCGGCACGCTCAGCGATCCCGCCACGCAACTCGAAGCCGCCGACATTCGCCGCCACATGCCGCGTTTCTATCCCGAGAATTACGCCAAGAATCTCGCGCTACTCACGCGCTACCAACACATCGCCACTGATGCCAACTGCACCCTGGCGCAATTGGCGCTAGCCTGGCTCTTGCACCGGGCGCCGCACATCATTCCCATTCCCGGCACGCGCCATGTGGCCTATGTCGAGGAAAACATCGGCGCACTGAAGGTCTCGCTCAGCCAGGCGCAGATGAACCAGCTCGATCAGTTGATCAACCACACCACGGTCAGCGGCGACCGTTACAACGCCGCTACGCAGGAAGAAATTGATACCGAGCAGTTTTGAACTTTTTAATCCAAAACGAGAGCACGAGCCGTCATGTCAACATTCATACCCACACGCATACCAACGCCCCTACCAACATTGTTGAACCGCAAGCTCATCCTGTTAAGTTCTCTTTTCGCGCTGTGCTGCTACCTGCCCGCCGCGCAAGCGCAAGCGCCGCAGCGGCCCTTGTTACCGCACAAAGCCTGGGCACTGCCGGGGTATCACGCGGTGCCAAGCGCGAGCGCGTTCAAACTGCCCGCCGACCTGGCCTTCGACTCGGTAGCGGCAGTCACCATGAACCCTGCGGGCAATCTACTGGTGCTGCAACGCGGCCCGCATCCTTTTCTGGAATTCGCGTCAGACGGCACGCTGGTGCGCACCTTCGGCGATGGCGCCAACTACAGCCGCACGCACGGCCTGCGCTTCGACAAAGACGGCAATCTGTGGATGACGGATGTGGGCCTGCATGTAGTGCAGAAACTCGATCCCAACGGCAAGGTGCTGATGACGCTCGGCACCTCCGGCAAAAACGGCATTTGGGACGAAGCCAACGGCGCGCATCTCTTCGATCAGCCCAACGAAACCGCGTTCGACAGCCACGGCAACCTGTACGTGGTGCAAGGCCATGGCGTGGGCGAACCACGCGTGCTCAAGTTCAGCAGCGACGGCACCTTCATCAAGCAGTGGGGCAGCCGCGGCACCGAGCCGGGCCAGTTCTTCGCGGCGCACGCGATCGAAATCGACGCCAATGATGTGCTCTACGTAGCCGACCGCGAGAATTTCCGCATTCAACGCTTCGACACCGAAGGCACGTATCTGGGCGAGTGGAAATACGAAGCCATGGTGTGCGGGCTGCACCTGCACGACGATGGCTATCTTTACATGACCTCCGGCTTCGACGGCGAATTCGGCAAGATCGATATGCAAAACGGTACGCTGCTCGGCACGCTCGGCAGCCCAGGCACGGGCGTTGGCCAGTTCGGCGAAGCCCACTATTTAACCCTGGACGCCGCAGGCAACGTGTACGTGGCCGATGTGGTGAATCGCCGCGTCGAGAAGTACGTCAAAGAATGAGGGCTTCATGCTGCGTCTTTTCCATACTCATAACGGCTTGATCCGGGAAATTCCCTGCCCTGCTGAGCAATCACCCGAGCAAAAGCACGCGCTATTGCATCAGGCGGATTGGGTTGACATCCAAGAACCTGACGACGACGAGCGCACGCTGCTGCAAACCTTGCTGCATACCGATCTGCCCGAGTTCGACGAGGTGGACGAGATCGAGGCCACCGCCCGCTGCTTCGTGGACCAAGCGGGCATTCACGTGCACTCCCTGTTTCTGGCGCAAACCGAAGGCCGCCATCAGGCGGTATCGGTGGCCTGCATTCTGCAAAAAGATCGCTTGATCACCATCCGCGAAGACGAACTCGCCGACTTCCGCCTCTTGCGGATGCGCGCGCGGCGCGGCCAGGTGGAGTGCAATTCGGCGCAGGAATTGCTGGTAACATTATTGGAACAAAAAGTTGAAAACCACGCCGACATGCTGGAAGACCTGCTCTTGCAGCTTGAAAGCGTCAGCCACATGGTGCTGGAAGATAGCGGCGGGGAACTCGAAGACGCCATCACCCAGCTTTCCCGCCTGGAAGACAGCAACGGCAAGGTGCGCCTGTGCCTGATGGACACCCAGCGCAACATCTCGTTCCTGCTGCGGCACCTGCCCGCGCAGGCCGAGCGCTCCTCGACGCTGCGCGACATCATGCGCGACATCGAGAGCTTGATGTCGCACACCACGCATCTGTTTGAAAAAATCAACTTCCTGATGAATTCGACACTGGGTTTCATCAACATCGAACAGAACCAGATCATCAAGATCTTCTCGATCGCCGCCGTGGTGTTCCTGCCGCCGACGGTAGTCGCCAGCGTCTACGGCATGAACTTCGACTTCATCCCTGAACTGCATTGGATCGCCGGCTATCCCTTCGCGCTGGGGCTCATGCTGCTATCTGGCGCGGCGCCTTATTGGTACTTCAAGCGTAAGGGATGGCTGTAAATTCAGAACGAGTTGTAAATTTAGAATTAAAAGTCAATAAAAAAAGGCCCGCTAATGCGGGCCTTGTTCGTTCTGGCTATGAAAACACCGGTTCAGGCATTTTCCAACACCAGCACTCCCGCGCCAGTATTGGAAATCGGCGCATGGTAGTGCTTGTGCACCAGCTTGGCGTTGGGCTGCACGGCGCCGCGCATCACCAGCCACATGATGGTTTCGATGCCTTCGGTGCCGGTCTTCTCCATGATCTCGGCATTGGAGAATTGGGTGAACCACTCGGCATCTTTGGCGATGTTGTCCATGCACTCGATGTCGAATTCGACATTGATCAGGCCCGCGCGTTCACCCTGCAACTGGTGCGACATGCCGCCAGTGCCGAGGATCACCACGCGCATATCCTCCGGGTAAGACTCGATGGCCTTGCGCAGCGCGCGGCCCAGTTTCAGGCAGCGGGCGGCGGTCGGTACTGGGTGTTGCACGGTGTTCACGGCCAGCGGAATGGCCTTGACCGGCCATTTCTCGTGCGTGCCGAACAGGGCGCGGATGGGATTCACGAAGCCGTGATCCACCAGCATTTCCTGGCACATGCAGATGTCGAATTCCTGCTCGACCAGCGATTCGGCGATATGCCAAGAGAGTTGGGCATCGCCTTGAAACGGCGAAACCGGCTTGAGGCCCCAGCCTTCGTCGGCGTTGTGGTAGATGTCGGCACAGCCGAGCGCGAAGGTGGGCGCTTTGTCG
>JAIRJU010000210.1 GCA_031260485.1 Pseudomonadales bacterium
CCCGGCCATTTCGACGGCGTGTGCACCGTGGTAGCCAAGCTCTTCAACCTCAGCCAAGCGCACGACGCCTATTTCGGCCTCAAGGATTACCAGCAATTTCGCGTCATTCGCACCATGGCCGACGACCTGAACCTGCCGATCCGCCTGCACGGCATCAACACCGTGCGCGAAGCCGACGGCCTTGCCCTAAGTTCGCGCAACGGCTACCTAAGCCCGGAACAACGCGCGGCAGCGCCCGCGCTCTACGCCACCTTGCAGCACATCGGCGCGCGCGTGAACGCGGGCGCCGCCGATCTGCGCGCGCTGGAGCGCGAGGCCGTAGCAGCACTCACCGCCGCAGGCTTTCGCCCAGATTACGTGGCGATCTGCGCACAAGACACCCTACTGCCCGCCGAAGACGACAGCCAGCCGCTCATCCTGCTCGCGGCGGCCTGGCTGGGAACGACGCGGCTGATTGATAACGTACTGTTGTGAATTTCATCCAGCAATAACGCATTTGCCCCCACCCCCGCTACCTGGGATAATTCGCGCCCTTTCGGGCTAGCCCTGCCTGAGGCTGCAAAGAGGTATACCGCCATGCAAACGCTGATGTTGAAAGCCAAGCTGCACCGCGCCTGCGTCACTCATGCCGAACTCGGCTACGAAGGCTCCTGCGCCATCGACAGCAACCTGCTCGATCTGGCCGGCATCCGGGAATACGAGCAGATTCAGATCTACAATGTCAGTAACGGCGAGCGCCTTACCACCTACGCCATCCGCGCCGAAGCAGGCAGCCGTGTGATCTCGGTCAACGGCGCCGCCGCACACAAAGCCGAAGTGGGCGACCGCATCATCATCTGCACCTACGCTTCTTACAGCGACGCCGAACTGCTCAACCACAAGCCCAAACTCGTTTATCTCGACGAAGGCAATCACGTCATCCGCACCGCGAACGCAATTCCGGTGCAGGCGGCGTAATGGCCGTGTAATGATGGCCGCGTAATGTAAGTTGTGCCCTAAAACGCCCACCCCACGCTCAAAAACCAACGCCCCGCGATCGGATCCATGACATGCAGCACACCAGCACCATCGGGGACGCCGGTGGTGTAGCGGCGATATACGCCTTGCGTATTCCAGGCGCGCGCGTAGCCCAGGGCAAGATCCAGCGCGTAGAGGCGGGTAGCAAGCGACACTTGTGCATCCACCCAGCCATAGTCACTGAAATTGCGTACCGTCTGCTGGCCGCCGTGCACCTTGAGTGTGTAACGATCGTTCAACTCTAGCGCGCCATCCAGCGCCAGATAGCCCGAGCCGCGCGAGCGCAAGCCAGCTCCCTGCCCCACACTGGCGCTGTTGAAGCCAAAATAATCCGGCGTGACCGTGAGCGCGTAAGCAAGCGTGATGCCGCGCAAGCCGATGCTGATGATGGCTTCGCCGTAGTCATAGCGAGTGCCGGTGGCGCTGCTGCGCGCGCCGGGATAGCGGTAGTAATAGAGGCCCGCCTGATAATCGAGCCCCTTGTACGCGTTGGCGTAGCCCGCATAGAAATCCCACTCCAGCGAGCCGCCTTCGATGAAGTACGGGCTGAGTGTCGAGCCCCAGGTGCCAATGAACCAATGCTCGGCGTAGCGGTATTGCGCGCCCCCTTGCAGCGCACTCTGGCCCCAGCTTTGCTCGAAGCCACGCGAAACATAAGCCGATACGGCGGTGATATTGCCGCTCCAATCCCCGCTCCAATCCGAATCGGCACGAATGGCGGCTGAAAATATAAGACTGCTCATTATAAAACAACAAAATAGCCAGGCTCTCATCCTAAGCCTCCTGCGCCAAAGCCTTGCGCAAGCCCAGCATGTACAGCAGCAGCACCCCTGAAAATGGCAAGCCGCACAGCACCACGGCAATCTGCATGGCGTTGAAACTGCCCGCCAGCAACAAGCCTACGCTGACCACGCCAGTCACCAGCGCCCAGAACACGCGCAGCCAGATCGGCGCATCCTCGCCGCTGACGCCGCCGCGCGAGGAGAGATTGGCGATCATCAAGGTGCCGGAATCCACCGGCGTCAGAAACAAGGTGAAGGCAATGACAACGCCAGCGCCAGCCACATAAGGCGACAGCGGCAAGTATTCCAGAAACTTGAACAACGCCAGCGCAGGCTCTGCCTCGCTTGCCACTCCCAGCGCGCTTTGGCCTTGCTTGAGTATCAGGTCGATCGCGGTATTGCCGAAAATCGACAGCCAGGTCAGCGTGAAACCCAGCGGAATCAGCAACACACCACGCACCACTTCGCCGATGCGGCGGCCACGCGAGATCCGCGCGATGAACATGCCAACGAACGGCGCCCACGCGATCCACCAGGCCCAATAGAACAAAGTCCAGGTGCCGGACCAGCGCTTGGCCTCGGCATCATACAAATACAGATCGAAACTCTTGCGCACAAAAGCGGCGAGATAATCTCCGGTATTTTGTACCAAGGCGTCCAATAAATGCCGTGTCGGGCCAGAAATCAGCACAAACAGCAAAAATAAACACAGCAAGCGCACATTGAGATGCGACAGCACGGCGATGCCGCGCTCCACGCCCAGCGTCACCACCGCCGCTGCGGCCAGCAGCATGACACCAACGATCCAGAGCAGCAGTGGCGTCGTGGGCGGCCAGCCAAACAGATAGCCCAGCCCCGATTGAATCACCAGCGCGCCGATGCCGAGGTTGGTCACCATCGACACCAGTGTGGCCAGAATGCCGAAGGTATCGACACAGTGGCCAATCGCGCCGTGGATGCGCTCGCCAAACAGAGGATAAAGCGCAGAGCGCAGCGCCAGCGGCAGATTTT
>JAIRJU010000284.1 GCA_031260485.1 Pseudomonadales bacterium
GCGCTTGTGCATCGCTTTCTTGTGAAAAACAACTTTGATATCGCTCATATCGGTCATTCACTCCGCATGACTGCGGCGATTGATGAAATAAGAAAAATTAACCTCCCATATGTAGTTACGCTGACTGATTTTTTTTCATTGTGTTATCGCGTTAATTTAATGCGTACTTCTGGGGAAACCTGTGATGGTCCACATGGTGGGCGTGCCTGCCTGACGCACTGTCCGGTCGAAGGTAATTTATCCGGGCGTTTCCATTATTTTCATCAGTTTCTTGCGGGTGCGCGGGCACGCATAGCCTGTTCCGATTTCGTACGCCGGCAATATGTACGCGCCTTCCCAAATCTTGCATTCGAGGTGCTCCCGCATGGGATTGACGCCTTGCGCTCCTGTTCAATTCCTCCCATCCCCCAAGAGAAAGAGAGGACAGGCGTAGTTCGATTTGGTTTTCTTGGCTCTCTCTCGAAAGTCAAAGGCGTAGTAATGTTGCTGGAGGCTTTTGCCATGGCTGACCTGCCGGACGCTTTGCTGGAGATCGTCGGTCCAGCCTATGGCGATGCCGAAACCATGCATAAAATCAAACTCCTTGCTGCCAGGTCTAACGTCAAGATTCGTGGTGGCGTCGCCTCGGATGAGGTATTCGGAGTACTGTCACGCTTCGATGTTCTATGCCTGCCGTCGCAGGTGCCTGAAACCTTTTCACTTGTTCTGCACGAAGGGTTTGCCTGCGGTATACCTGCTCTTGTTTCCGATCTTGGAGCGCCTGCCGAGATTGTGAGAAAGCATGGATGTGGCTGGGTGATATCTCATACCGATGTTGCCGGCTGGGCGCAGGCATTCCGTTTTATAGCCCATGATCCCACGATATTGAAACAAAAAAAATCTCGTGTACCACTACCTTATCGTATCGAAGAAGAGGGGTTTTTATATGATCATATTTATCGACGCACCGGTTTCCTCAATCATCAAAATAAATCCAAAAAAAATGAAGAGCAATTAAAAGAACCGATCAGGGAAAATATAAATTCAAAAAAATTATCCTGGCTTTCTCCGATCAAATTATTGCGTGCATGGAATCGACATCGACTTTTCCGACGTCATCTGAAAGGGTAAATTCAAACCTGATGTGCAACACCCGCGAATCGATAAGTATGATGAAAAATAAACCTCTTGTTGTCGATCTGGACGGGACGCTGATTCGCTCCGACCTGCTGATCGAATCCTGGTTTGCGCATCTGACTTCGGCGCCGCATCGTTTTTACCGTCCGTTCTTATGGCTCATGCGCGGCGGCAAGGCGATGCTGAAGACCAGGCTCGCTGAAAGCACGAACCTCGACGTTTCCGTGCTGCCGTATGACTCCGCCGTGCTCGAATGGCTTGAAGACGAGCGTCAAACAGGCCGCCCCCTCGTGCTCGCAACGGCAAGCGATGAACGCTACGCGCAAGCAATAGCCCGTCATCTGAAGTTTTTCGACCAAACCTTTGCCACGAGCGGCGGCGTCAATCTTTCTGGCGAGCGCAAGCGTGACAGGCTCGTCGCCGAGTTCGGTGACAAGAATTTCGATTACGCCGGCAATTCACACGACGATGTTGCGGTCTGGCAATCCGCAGCACGGGCTTATGTCGTCAACCCCTCGGCAGGTGTCGAGCGCGCCGCGCGCAAGATCGGTAACGTGGAGCGCGTGATCGAGTCGCGGCCATCCGTGCTGGCGACCTTGTCCCGGTCGCTGCGGCTGCACCAGTGGCTGAAAAATCTTCTCATCCTTGTCCCCCTGCTCGCGGCCCACAAGCTTTTAGATGCGCCACTTGCCGTTGCCGCACTGCTCGCTTTCCTTGCGTTCGGGCTGTGCGCATCCAGCGTCTATCTGCTGAACGATCTGCTCGATCTGGAAGACGACCGGCATCATCCGACCAAACGCAAGCGGCCACTCGCGTCGGGCGCACTGCCAATTCTCTGGGGGCTGGCGCTGGTTCCCGTCCTGCTGGCCGCTGCCTTTGCGCTGGCGGTGTTCTTTCTGCCCTGGATGTTCAGTCTGGCGCTGGCGGGGTATTACGTGCTCACGCTGGCTTATTCGATGTTTCTCAAGCGGCACGTGATGGTGGACGTCGTCACGCTCGCGGTGCTCTACACGACCCGCATCATCGCGGGTTCAGCGGCAATTGCGACCCATCTGGCTTTCTGGCTGCTCGCTTTTTCCATGTTCATTTTCCTCAGCCTGGCTTTTGTCAAACGCTACGCTGAATTGCATTCCATGCTGGCGCGCGGACTGGCCAAGGCGCGTGGGCGCGGCTATGTCGCGGACGATTTGCCGTTGATTTCATCACTGGGAACGGCGTCGGGCTACCTGTCCATCCTGGTGCTTGCGCTCTACATTCAGAGCAGCAACGCGGCGCAGTTGTACAGAAATGAGCAGATCCTCTGGCTGGTATGCCCATTGATGCTCTATTGGGTCAGCAGGGTCTGGCTCATCACGCATCGCGGCCAGATGCACGATGACCCGATTGTGTTTGCCGCGCGTGATCGAGTCAGCTTGGCCGTCGCCGCGCTTTGCGGCGTCGTGTTCTGGGCGGCTGCTTAGGATGAGCACAGTCCTGTCCTGGGGGCGCTACCCTTTCTTTCCGCAGGAAGCCCACGCGCTGGTCTGGCGCGATCAGTCCGCCGCCACGTGGCGCGAGGTGGCCCAGGCGCACGGCAGCACGCTCGCCTTTGGCAATGGCCGCAGCTATGGCGACAGTTGTCTGGCTGCCTCGGATCACGTTTTGCAGACCCTGCCGCTGGATCGCCTGATCGCCGCCGACTGGACGGCGGGCGTGCTGCGCGCGGAACCCGGCGTGACGCTGGAGCAGATCCTCCAGGTAGCCATTCCGCGCGGCTGGATGCTGCCAGTCACGCCGGGCACCCAATACGCCACGCTCGGTGGCGCCATCGCCAATGACGTGCATGGCAAAAACCATCACGTGCGCGGCACCTTGGGCTGCCACGTGCGCCGTTTCGGCCTTGCGCGCAGCGATGGCAGCGTGCTCGAATGCGCGCCGGACCAGAACGCCGCGCTGTACGCCGCAACGATCGGCGGACTCGGGCTGACGGGCCTGATCCTGTGGGCCGAAATTCAGCTCATGCCGATCCGCTCCAGCCTGATCGACGTGACGAACATCCGTTTCGCCAACCTCGATGAGTTTTTCCATCTTTCCGAGAGTCTGGACCCGCTGCACGAATACAGCGTTGCCTGGGTGGACTGCCAGAGCCGCGGATCGGCGCTGGGGCGCGGCATTTTCATGGTGGGCGACCATGCGCAGGAAGGGCCGCTCAAGGTCGATCGGCGCAAAAAGCGCACCGTGCCGTTCACCTTGCCCGTGCCCGTTTTCAACCGGGTCAGTTTGCGTGTATTCAACACCCTGTATTACCGGCAGCAGATGCGCCGCGAAGTGCGTACCCAAACCAGTTACGACGCCTACTTCTACCCGCTGGACAGCCTCCTCGAATGGAATCGCATCTATGGACGCCGGGGCTTCCAGCAATACCAGTGCGTCATTGCACCGGAGAGCGCACGCGATGCCACGCGCGCCATCCTCGACGCCATCGCGGCCAGCGCCACCGGCTCCTTTCTGGCCGTGCTCAAGCGTTGCGGTTCCATCGCTTCCCCGGGGCTGCTGTCGTTTCCGTGTGAGGGAACCTCGCTCGCGCTCGATTTCCCGCAGCGCGACGCGCAGAACACGCGCCTGTTCGCCCGGCTTGACGCCATCGTGCGCGAAGCGCGTGGGCGCCTGTATCCGGCCAAGGATGCCCATATGCCGGCTGCCGATTTTCAAGCGGCCTACCCGCAATGGCAGCAGTTGGAAGCCCTGCGCGACCCCGCGATACTTTCGCGTTTCTGGCAACGAGTCACCCAAGCATCCGGATCATGAAAAACATCCTCATCATCGGCGCCACCTCGGCCATCGCAACGGCCTGTGCACGCCGGTGGGCCGGGCAAGGCGCCCGGTTTTTTCTGGTCGCGCGCAACGGTGAACGGCTGCAACAGGTTGCCGATGACCTCATGGCGCGTGGCGCCAAACAGGTTTCGCCCTGGCAACTCGACATCAACGACGTCCACCATCACGCCGCCATGCTCGAAGCCTGCAATACCGAACTGGGCATGCTCGACATCGTCCTTGCTGCTCCCGGCACCTTGCCCGATCAGGGGCAATGCCAAGCCGACGCCATGCTTGCGATGCGCGAATTCAGCACCAACGTCACGTCCCTCATTAGCCTGTTGACGCCGATCGCGAACCTGCTCGAAGCCCAGCGCCGGGGCACGCTCGCGGTGATCTCCTCGGTCGCCGGGGACCGGGGCCGGCCCTCGAACTACCTCTACGGCAG
>JAIRJU010000027.1 GCA_031260485.1 Pseudomonadales bacterium
CGGCAATCTGGAAATCGCCTGGCGCTGGTACACCACCAACCACGGCCCGCAGCCTGAATTCAATTACGAGGCCACGCCCTTGATGGTGGATGGTGTGCTCTATACCACCGCGGGCCGTCGCCGCGACGTGGTGGCGATCGATCCCGTCACTGGCGAAGATTTGTGGATGTTCCGCTTTGACGAAGGCTCACGGCGGGGGCCGCGCGTCAACTCCGGCCGTGGTCTGTCGCTTTATCGCAATGACGAGGTCTCCCGTCTCATCGTCATCACGCCCGGCTTCCAGATGCTGTCGATCGACGCCAGCACGGGCAAGCTGGATCCTGCCTTTGGCAGCACTGGCGTGGTGGATTTACGCGACAATCTCGACGAGCGTTTTGAGATTGATAAAGAGAACGAGCCCGTGGGCAATACCTCGCCCGCGATGATCGTGGGCGATGTGATCGTGGTGGGCGCCACCTTCCCCTCGGGCGGCTCGCCGCCCAGCAAAGAAGGCGTGGCGGGCAACATTCGCGGCTACGATGCGCGCAGCGGCCAATTGCTGTGGACCTTCCACACCATTCCGCAAGGCACCGAATTCGGTACCGAAAGCTGGCAGGATGGCAGCAATGCCTATACCGGCGCGGCAGGCGCGTGGAGCACCATGTCGGCCGATCTGGAACGCGGCATCGTTTATGTGCCGGTGGAAGCCGCCACTGGCGACATGTATGGCGGCCACCGCCCTGGCAATAATCTTTTCTCGCAAACCTTGGTGGCGCTCGACGCCAAGACCGGCAAGCGCCTTTGGCACTATCAATTGGTGCATCACGACGTGTGGGATTACGACCCACCCACGGGGCCAGTGCTGGCGGACCTCAAGGTTGATGGCAAGGTGATTCCCGCCGCGATCCAGGTGAGCAAGCAGGGCATGATCTACACCTTCAACCGTGTCACCGGCGAGCCGGTATGGCCGATCGTGGAAACGCCGGTGCCGCAAAATGGCGTGCCGGGTGAGCATTTGTCGCCGACGCAGCCGATTCCGTCCCGTCCCAAAGCCTTTGAGCGCCAGGGCCTCACCGAAGACGACCTGATCGACTTCACGCCAGAATTGAAAGCCGAAGCGCTACGCCTGGTGCAAGGCTATACCTGGGGGCCGCTGTTCACGCCGCCTTCCATCGTGGATGACAAGAACGGCGGCACCATCTTCCTGCCGGGTTTTGGCGGCGGCGCCAACTGGCAGGGCGTGGCCTTCGATCCTGATACCAACATGCTTTACATTCCCTCCACCTCGCATCCGATGAAAGTGGGCCTGGGCAAGGATCCGCGCAACCGAGGCGGCTTCGATTACGCCATGACCTCGCGCGGCATCGTGATGGAAGGGCCTTTTGGGCTGCCGTTGATCAAGCCGCCCTATGGCCGCATCACGGCGGTGGATATGAATAGCGGTGATCACCAATGGATGATGGCCAACGCTGATACGCCTGCGGAAATCCGCGATAACCCCTACCTCAAAGGCGTGGAACTGCCGCGCACCGGCACTGGCGATCGTGGCGCGCTCTTGGTGACCAAAACCTTGCTGTTCGCAGGAGAAGGCGCCGGGCTCTACGGCGGGCAAACCGGCGGTGGCCGCATGTTCCGCGCGCACGACAAAGCCACCGGCGAAATTCTCGCCCAGATCGAACTGCCCGCGAAGCAGACCGGCCTGCCGATGACCTATGCCATTGATGGCGTGCAATACATCGTGGTGCCGGTGGGCGACACCGGACACCCCGGTGAACTGGTGGCGCTGCGGGTGAAACAGGATAGATAAAGGCAAGGCTGATGCGCGGTCCGGCGTGCTGGTTTTGCCGGATTGCGCTGAGGTACCATTATTCCCTCGCCCCCTTGGGGGAGAGGGTTAGGGAGAGGGGGTAAGATCGCTGGCCCTCTCTCCAGCCCTCTCCCGCAAGCGGGAGAGGGAGCAAGCAAACTTCCCACGCAAGCGATACCCGCGCAGCAAGCCCCTGACAACCCTCCGTAACAATCCACCACTAAGGAGTACGACCATGAAAAAACTATTTACCCTGGCGCTGGCCGTCGTGGCCCTGGCGCTGAGCACATCCCAGGCGAGTGCGCAGGGCTTTCAACTGCCGAACGTGCAGGTGACCAGCAAGGCGTTTACCGATGGCGGCGTGGTGCCGCTCAAGTACACCTCGCACGGCGATAACGTTCAGCCCGATTTCACCATCACCGGCGCACCCGACAACACCGTCGCCTACGCCATCATCTTCCACGACATCGAAGTCGCCCTTGGCGGCAACACCGACGACGTTACCCACTGGGTGGCCTTCAACATCCCCTCGCCGAACATTGCCGAAGGCAGCCTGCCTGCCGGTAGCGTGAACGGCAACAACCTGCGCAATCAGGCCGCCTACATGGGCCCCGGCGCACCGCTGCGCGATCGTTTCCACCATTACGTGTTCGAGTTCTACGCGCTCAACGCCAAACTCGACCTGCCCGAAGGCGCCTCCCGCGCCGACGTCATGGCCGCGATGCAGGGCAAAGTGGTCGGCAAAGCCGCTTACGTGGGCCGCTACGCCAACGCGCAGCCAGAGAAATAAGCGTCACACACGCCAGGCAAGCAACGAAAAAGGGCGATGCGCAGGTGCATCGCCCTTTTTTATGGACATCGTTTTATGGGCATCGTTTTATGGATTGGTTTTTTGCAACTGGAAGGGCCAACTCTCTCCCGTCGCCGCGTCCTTACACGTTCCGATGATGGTTTTGTTGTTATTGCCAAGTACAGCGTCACAGTTGCCTGCGCCAGCGTCGTAGCTGTAGTGCAGAGTTTGTTCGTCAATATTTCCGCTGCCGCTACCTTGCTCGTTACCGCCCTGCATCATCCGATATTGAAACTGAGTGCCGTTTTGCTGGAATAGAAACGTGTAGCCTTCGTCGTCGTGCCAGGTTCCGGTCAAACGGTCCGGTGGTGAGCAATCCGCCGTACAGCCTTGAGAACCTCCACCCCCAGAATCTCCGCCCTGGGCAATGGGGCCCGTGGCTATGGCCACCACTGCTTTTTGCAACTGGAAGGGCCAACTCTCTCCCGTCGCCGCGTCCTTACAGGTTCCGGTGATGGTTGTGTTGTCGTTGCTGAGTATAGCGTCACAACTACCTGCGCCAGCGTCGTAACTGTAGTGCAGACCCTGTGCGTCAATGTTCCCGCTGCCGCTACCTTGCTCGTTACCGCCCTGCATCATCCGATATTGGAACTGAGTACCGTTTTGCTGGATTAGATACGTGTAGCCTTCGTCGTCGTGCCAGGTTCCGGTCAAACGGTCCGGTGGTGGTGAGCAATCTGCACAGATCGGAGAGCCTTCACCCCCAGAATCTCCGCCCTGGGCAATGAGGGCCGTGGCTATGGCCACCACTGCACCAATCAGCGCGATGATGATCTGTGTGTTCGATTCTCGTGGTGACTTTGCCATACAGAATTCTCCAGTGTTTGATTTGGGTTGCAGCGCGTTTCGACTATAGCTGCGTGATTGTTTTCACCATGGCGTGTTCGAATTCTACGCGCTCAGCGCCAAGCTCGACCTGCCCGAAGGCACTCCCTGCGCCGACGTGATGGCCACGATGCAGGGCAAAGTGGTAGGCATCATGGACATCGTTTTATGGATTGGTTTTTTGCATCTGGAAGGGCCAACTATTTCCCGTCGCCGCGTCTTTACACGTTCCGGTGATGGTTTTGTTGTCGTTGCTAAGTTTAGCGTCACAGTTGCCTGCGCCAGCGTCGTAACTGTAGTGCAGATCCTGTGCGTCAATGTTCCCGCTGCCGCTACTTTGCTCGTTACCGCCCTGCATCATCCGGTATTGGAACTGAGTGTCGTTTTGCTGGAATAGAAACGTGTAGCCTTCGTCGTCGTGCCAGTTTCCGGTCAATGGGCATTCATTCACCGCACAGCCACCAGAACTTCCACCCCCAGAACTTCCGCTTCCAGAACTTCCACCCCCAGAGCTGTTGATGATCGAGGGCAAAATGGCAATGAGGGCCGTGACTATGGTCACCACGGCGCCAATCAGCGCGATGGTGACCTGTGTGTTCGATTCGCGTGATGACTTTGCCATACAGAATGCTCCAGTGCTTGATGCGGGTTGCGGTGTGGTTTCGACTATAGCAGTTTGACAGTGGCGCACGCTGCCTCTGGGTTTAACCCCGCGCCTTCTCCTCCCGTTCCTCCATGTGGTAGCGCAGCCGGATGTCCATGAGATTGACGCTGGGCGGGGGGTAGCTCATCTGGAGCCGCTCCATGGTGTTGGCGATGATTTGCGATACGGCGAGATTGCGAAACCATTTGTAGTTTGCCGGAATCACGAACCAGGGCGCCGCCTTGGTGCTGGTGGCGGCGATCACGTCTTCGAACACTTTTATGTACTCGTCCCAATGCTGGCGCTCGGTATAGTCGGATTCGCTGATTTTCCAGTTCCGCTCAGGATCTTTGAGGCGATCGCCAAAGCGCCGTAGCTGTTCCTCTTTGCTGATGTGCAGATAAAACTTCAGCACGTGGGTGCCTTGATCCACCAGCAATTCTTCGAAACGCCGAATGTGCTTGCAGCGGGCACGCCAGGTTTTTTTGTCGATCAGGCCGTGAACTTTGGTGATGAGCACGTCTTCATAATGCGAGCGGTTGAAAATCGCGATGTCGCCGCGTTTTGGCACATGCGGATGCACCCGCCACAGAAAATCGTGTGCCTGTTCCTCGGGCGTTGGTGGCTTGAAGCTGAACACTTGCGTACCCTGGGGATTGCAAGCGCCGAACACATGGGAAATCGTGCCATCCTTGCCGCCTGCGTCCAGGGCTTGCAGCACCACCAAA
>JAIRJU010000071.1 GCA_031260485.1 Pseudomonadales bacterium
CCGACGAAGGCCGAAAAATGCGTCAGCCCGTTGCGCTGCGCCCGCAACTGGTCGTAGTAGCGCCGCACACTGGCGCGCAGCACCTCGCTCACCCCCGCGCCGGTCATTTCGGCTAGGTAGTTGAGCTGCTGCTCGGCTTCGCCTTCAAAACGCGCGTTGACTCGCATGGCGGGTGTCCTCGGGGGTGACTGCGGCGTACAATGTATGACAAATTCGGTGATATGTCATCCGCCATGACATCCCCGCCTCGATCACCGGCCAGGCGCGGCGGAATGCCAGGCGCGCAGCACCGCGTAGCTGCGCCACGGGCGCCACGGCTGCGAGGCCCGCTCGGCTTCTTTCGCCCCGTGCACGTTCAGTGCCTTTTGCAACGCGATGTCGCCGGCGGGAAAGGCATCGGGCCAGCGCAATGCGCGCATCGCGATGTACTGCGCCGTCCAGTCACCGATGCCGGGCAGCGCACGCAAGGCGTCGAGCGTTGCATCGAGCGCCACGCCGGTGTGCAACTCCAGTTGGCCTGCGTGCATCGCGCGCGCCAGCGTACGCAGCGCGGCCTGACGTTGACGCACGATGCCCAAACGCCCGAGCGCTTCATCGCTGGCATCGGCAATGGCTGCGGGTGTCGGGAACAGATGCGTCAGCGCGCCTTGTGTGGGTGGCAGCGGTTCGCCGAAGGCGCGCACGAGCCGCAGCGCTAGTGTGCGCGCCGCGGCGACGGTGATTTGCTGGCCGAGTACAGCGCGTACCGCAAGCTCGAAGCCATCGACGGTGCCCGGCACGCGCAGGCCATCGCTGCCGGGAAAGCGCCCGCGCAATTGTGTGTTGACTGCTACCGGGTCCGCGTCCAGATCAAACAGCGCCCGCACTCGCGCAATGACCACGGGCAGCAGTGGCGTCAGTGCGTCATCGACTCGCAGCACCAGTTGCTGGCGCACTTCGTCGAAGTGCGCGCGCAGTGTGCCGATGCAGGTGTGGTTGCCGCGGGAGATTTGCAAGGTTCGCAGGTAGCAGCGGTGACCCTGTGCATCGTGGGTGAGCGCTTCGACGCCTTCGATGGCGCGACGTTCCAGAAAATCGAGCATGGCCGTGATGTCGTAGGGTGGCCGGTAACTCAGACGACTCTCGGTGACATGATCACGGTGCGCGGCGGCGCCCGTGTTACGGCGCAGTGCTCCAGGATTGAGTCCGTAATGCGCGACAAAAGCTGCGTTGAAGCGGCGCACGCTGGCAAAGCCGCTGGCCAGCGCCACTTGTGTCATCGGCAGGCGTGTATCGACGAGCAGTTGTTTGGCCGCCAGCAGGCGGCGTGTTTGCAGGTATTGCAGTGGCGCGACACCAAACTCGCGTTCAAACACGCGGCGCAGATGTCGATCGCTGACGCCCAATCGCACGGCCAGTTGCGCCGCGCTGGGCGATTGATGTGACCAGGCATCGGGCGTATCGATCAATCGCGCCGCCTGAAGCGCGAGAATCTGCGAAGCATCCTCGGTGCTCCAGCATGCACTGCGCGGCGCAAGCTCGGGCCGGCAACGCAGACAGGGACGAAAGCCCGCTGCTTCGGCCTGCGCGGCGTGACGGAAGAAGCGACAGTTCTCGCGGCGTGGCAATCGCACACGACACACTGGCCGGCAATAGATGCCAGTGGAGGTGACGGCCGTGAAGAACTGGCCATCAAAACGCGCGTCATGTGTCTTGAGTGCGCGGTAACAGGCGCCGTTGTCGAGTGGCGTGGTGGCGTGCGCGGCTTCAGTGCGCGCTGTGTTCATTGCCACTGGGGGAGGACATCAGCCGATCAGTCCAGGCCACACCGATGGCCGACAAAATGAAAACCGTGTGGATGATGGTTTGCCACATCACCCCCGCAGTGGTGAACTTGCTGTCCGGCGCGCCGAGACTGCCCACTTCGATGAAGGTCTTGAGCAGGTGAATGGAGGAAATGCCGATGATCGCCATCGCCAGTTTCACTTTCAGCACGCTGGCGTTGACGTGGCTCAACCAGTCGGGTTGATCCGGGTGGCCTTCCAGATTCAGGCGTGAAACAAAGGTTTCGTAGCCGCCCACGATCACCATGACCAGCAGGTTGGAAATCATCACCACGTCGATCAGGCCCAGCACGATCAGCATGATGGCCACTTCGGCGCTGGGCGCGTTGGCGGCTTCGCTGTGGTGGAAAAACACCTGCTGAACCAGATGCACCAGCTCCACGCCAAACTGCCACACATACACGCCCTGCGCCACGATCAGACCCAAGTACAGCGGTAATTGCAGCCAGCGCGAAGCGAAGATCAGCGCGGGCAACGGGCGTAGCGGTGAGTGTTTGGTGTGTTCGGTCATGATGGTATTCGTCGGGTTGATGGGCAGATTATCCGCAAAGGGAACAAGAGACGCAAAAGACGTAGCCGATGGAGCGCCCGGCCTTGCTCTTCAGCACATGGTGGTATTACCAGGTAATGCAATCACGGAGGAATCATGGAAGCCACATCAGTTACCAGCAAAGGGCAGGTCACCATTCCGAAGGAACTTCGGCAGCAACTGGGTATTCGGCAGGGTACCCGCGTTGAGTTTTCTCTAACGGGCGACCATGCCGAGATGCGCGTCAAAAGCTCACCGTCCATTGGTGTGGGTAGCGGCTTTGGTCTGCTCAAGAGTTCGCATGCCGCCGTACCAAAATCGAAGAGCGCGCATCGGTCGAACAGGCGTTATCCAACTATCGGGCGGGGCTTGATTTTGCCGATGCGCTGCATCACGCCAGTTACAGGTCATGCGCTAGCGTCGCATCGTTCGACGATAAAAAATTCGCACGGCGTGCCAGGCGATTGGGATTGGCGCCACCGATTGTGCTTGCGACATGACCGAAACCCATGGAAGATGATGTATTTAGTGAAAGTATAATTAAACTAAATTATATTTATAAGCTAAAATGACAGCATGGAAGTCTCAAAAGAAGAGCTCATCGCCGTTCTGGCCCAATTCAACCCCTGGTGGCGCGGGGAGGCCATTGCCGACCTGCCAGCGTGGCGGCGGGCGGCCTTTCGAGAGCTGAGCGCCTGGACGACGACCCCGCCCGCTCCCCGTGCCGTGCTGTTGTCCGGCGCGCGGCAGATCGGCAAGACCACGCTGATGCTGCAAACCGTGGACACGTTGCTGTGCGCGGGTGTCTCCGCTGCCAACATCCTCTACGCCACCTTCGACCATCCGCTGCTCAAACTTTCCGGCATCGACGCGGTGATTGCCGCATGGCGCGAGCGCGAACCAAGGACCGATGGGCCGGAGTACCTGTTTCTCGATGAGGCGCAGTTCATTCGCGATTGGGGAACGTGGATCAAGCATCAGGTGGATTTTCGCAAGGAGCGGCGCATCGTCTTCACCGGATCGGCGATGCCGTTGGTGGAAGCTGGGCAGGAATCCGGCGTGGGCCGCTGGCATACGATACGACTGACCACGCTGTCATTTTACGAATACCTGCAAATCAAGAATCTGTCGCTGCCCGCGCTTGCCAAGCTGCGCAGCTTGCGCGACTTGTTTGAGTGGCCGCAGGCCGACTTCTATCGCGCCAGCGAAACGGCCAGCGTCTACGTTGGGCATTTTCACGAATACCTGCTGCGCGGCGGTTTTCCGCAAACCGCGCAGATGAACAGCATCGTGCAGGCGCAGCGCCTGCTGCGCGAGGACATCATCGACAAGGTGCTCAAGCGCGATATGACGGCGTTATTTGGTGTGCGCCGCGTGCTTGATCTGGAACATACGTTTCTTTATCTGTGCATGCACGATGGCGGGCTGCTGGACATGGTGAACCTGTGCGCCAGCCTCGAAGTCAAACGCCCCACGGCGCAGAATTTCATCGAACTGCTGGAAGCCACGCACCTCATCTATCGCCTGCCGCCCTTTGGTTATGGCAAGGATGTGCTACGCGCGCGCTTCAAAATTTATCTGGCCGATGCGGCCATCGCTCCGGCGGTGATGCTGAAGGGCAAGTCCGTACTTGAGGACTCGACTGCACTGGGCATTGCCACCGAAACGGCTGTGTTCAAACATCTGTTCGCACGCTATTACGCGCAGAACGTGCGCTTCACCTACTGGCGCGGCAAGAAAGATCGTGAAGTCGATCTGGTTGCTGAGGTCGGCGGTGAGATTATTCCCTTCGAGGTGAAGTACCGTGCGCAGCACACCGGCGCACGGGAATTGAAGGGCCTGATCGAACTGTGTGAGCAGAAACGCATCTCGCGTGGCTATGTGGTCACAAAGTCGTTGGGTGACTTTGGGCCGATGACAGGTGTGCCGCAGTCCGAATTGCCGGGCAGTCAGTCGCCTGCACAGATTATGCGGATTCCTGCGCCTTTATTGTGTTACTGGATGGGTGCGTTGGAGATTGCGGTCTAGCTAACGCTTGCCACGCACCTCTCGAAACCCATCTGTCGCCGCCCGCAACGCCTGCGCAATCCCTGGCTCAAACGCCGAATGCCCCGCATCCGGCACCACCACCAGCTTCGCCTCGGGCCATGCCTTGTGCAGATGCCACGCGCTGCGCATCGGGCACACCACGTCATAGCGGCCCTGCACGATCACGCAGGGGATGTGGCGAATCTTCTCTACATCGCGCAGTAATTGATCGTCACTATCGAAGAAGCCGCCGTTG
>JAIRJU010000087.1 GCA_031260485.1 Pseudomonadales bacterium
CTGAAAGTGGTGATGGCGAAGGGTGTTGTAGTGCGTGATGCGTAAAGCAAGGCTGAAAACCAGGGCAAGAAATCTATGTGCTTGGTGTTGACGGGAGGCTCCTTAAGGCAATGTTAGGCCAACGGTTACTCCCATGTAATGCCGCCACTGCATTTTGCTTCGGTGAGTAGAATTGCTGCGTTGAGCGTAAGCGCTGGGAAATAACCACCCCAACGACCAGATTGACCAACTGGAGATTGAATTAGAACGTAAAAGCACTCGACTTCTTGATCTTCACAGATATTTGGCTCGTCCTCGTAATCACCTGTTCCGTAGAGTACGTTGTGGCGCACGATGCGGACTTCGCACGGAACACTCTCGGCGTACAACCATGTGCCAATTTTTACCGGCGGTAGATGTTCAAGGTGATTCATATAGCCTAACTACATTTAGACTAACGGTCTTGAGCGGAGCAATGCAGCCTAACCTCTTCCTTGAAGCAGCTCCAAGCGCCGCGCGCCATACTAACGCACCTTGCGCTTGTCGATGAAACCCAGGCGATGTAAATCACTAGCCGTGGCGTGAACGCTTGCAACGATTTGACTCTATGCACACGAGCGCCGTCTTTCTTGACACCCGCGCAGCAATTACCCATCTTTACCACGTTCAGCGCAACAAACCTCGACCTGGGCTGCTCCAAGCCAGTGGCAAGCTTCAGGGAAGGCAGTCGTAATGCCGGTTTTACCGATTCATCACGCACCGTCAACTTCTTCAGGAGGGATCATGGACAAAAAACCCAACGCGCCCGGCGTGGATGGCCACGCGCTCAAGGCAGGGCGCCGTCACTTTCTCAAAAGCGCCGCTGGCGGCGCCGCGGCTCTGGCGGTGACGCCCGCGAGCCAGGCGCAGCAGCCATCCGCCTTCGCCGCGGCTTACACCGCGCCGAGTTATCAGCAAATCCAGCGCGACACCGCGCTGCTCGCGCCTCCTGCCGCCACGCGCAACGTGTTCCGCCCCGGCTCCGATCTGATGGTGCAGGTGCTCAAGGACATGGGCATCGAGTTCGTCGCCGCCAACAACGGTTCCAGCTTTGAAGGGTTACAGGAATCCGTCATCAACTACGGCGCACCGCCGAACCATAACCCTGAATACATCACTGCGCTGCACGAGGAAAGTTCAGTGGACATGGCCAACGGTTATGGCAAGGCAGAAGGCAAGCCCATGGCGGTGATGCTGCACGGCACCATCGGCATCCAACATGCCTCCATGGCCATCTATCAAGCCTTCTATTCCGGCACGCCGATGATCCTGATCGTGGGGCGCGACGACGAATTCATCCAGGCCCACACCGCCAACGACATGGCCGCCATGTGCCGCAGCTTCACCAAATGGGACGCTCAGCCAAAAACCCTGCCACAGTGCCTCGATGCCTTGCAGGAAGCCTACCGCCAGGCGGTGACACCGCCCACCGGCCCCACGCTGGTGGTGATCGACATGGAATTGCAAAAAGAAGAAGCCCGCGATCTCGTGGTGCCGCCATTCCGCCCCGCGGTAATCGCAGGCTGTGATGTGGCCACCGCGCGCGACATCGCACAAAAGTTGCTCGCCGCCGACAACCCGCGCCTGGCCACCGGCGCCTTCCGCACGCCTGAAGGCTGTCGTGCGGCGGTGGCGCTCGCTGAATTGATTGGCGCTTCCGCGTCCACCAGCGCGCAGCAAGGGCCGATGGGCTTCCCGCAGCGCCATCCCCTGTGCGGCCCCGGTGCGGATACCAATTACGACTACATCCTGGGCCTCGAAGCCAATTCACCGCAGCTTTCGCTGCAACGCCCTACGACCGCCGCGCTGACCGCCACGCGCGACACCATGGGCATCGGCTTCGGCGGCCTGCGCAACAACCCGCCTGCTGCCGGTCGCGGTGCGCCGCGCCAAGCTCCTGGCACCGTGCTCGCCATCGACGCTCAAGCCAGCCTTCCGCTCATCATCGGCGAAGTCACGCGCCTGATGACGCCTGCACAGCGCGAACGCAGCGCAGAACGCCAGCAGCGTCACGCCCAAGCCAACCAGGCGGCACGCCTGAGCGCCCTGCATGAGGCCATCGACGACAAGCGAAAAGGCTGGGATCTGAGCCCAGTGAGCACCGCGCGCCTTTACGCTGAACTGTGGCCCTTGATCGCAAACGAAGACTGGTGCCTCGCCTCCCCCAGCAGTTTTTCCAGTTCGCATCACATGCAGTTGTGGGATCACAACAAACCCTACAGCTACCTCGGCGGCCAAGGCGCTGGCGGCATGGGCTATGGCCTCGGCGCCTGCACCGGCGCAGCGCTGGCGGCGCGTGGCCGCAAGCGCTTCGTCATCAATATTCAAACCGACGGCGACTTCAACTACACGCCCGGCTCACTCTGGAGTGCCGTGCATCATCAATTGCCCATGCTCACCGTGATGCACAACAACCGCGCCTGGCATCAGGAATTCATGTTCATCCAGTACATGGCCGGCGTGCGTGGCCGTGGCACCGACCGCTCCCACATCGGCACCACGCTGCGCGATCCTTTCATCGACTACGCCAAGCTGGCGCAAGGCTACGGCATGAAGGCGGAAGGCCCCATCGACAATCCAGCGCAACTGAGTGCCGCGCTCGAGCGTGGCGTGAGCGCCGTAAAAAATGGCGAGCCCTACCTGATCGACGTGTTGACGCAGCCGCGCTGAGGAGATTGATGATGAACAAACCCACTCTGCAAATCGCCTTGGCTATCACGGCAGCGCTCAGCGCCTTCACCACGGCGCAGGCACAACCCAGCGCCGTGAATGGCGACGCGGACGCCGGCGCACAGGTGTATTACGAGCACGGCTGCTACGGCTGCCACGGCTTCAATGGTTATGGCCGCAAAGACCTCAACCATACCGGCAGCGCGCTACTGCTGAGCGAAGAGGTGTTCAAAGCCTTTCTGCGTGGCCGCGCCGAGGTAGCGCCCCTGACACCCGTTACCGACATGCCGAACTACCCCGCCAACAGCCTCAGCGACCAACAAGTGAGCGATCTCTACGCCTACATCCGCGCGCTACCGCAAAGCCAGCCAGACACAAAATATATCGACACATTTCAGCAAATACTGAAAGCAGCGGAGCGGCCTTATCAGCCGGATTGATGCTCTCTTGCTCTCTCTCCAGCCTCCTCTCCCGCGCGAGCATGTACAGTGTGGGAGAGAAAGTAGAGAGAAGGTATTTGCGACAAATCACTTGCCGCTGGGCACCTGGGCCTCAGACATGGCGTCGTTTATTGCCATTCAATTCTTTGTCTGGAAAGTAGTTATAAAAGGTGACGTTATAAAGGGGCCACTCTGCAGTGCATACACCGTAGCCATCTTGATTGAGCTTGCTAGAGCATAAAAAGCACTTAATGATTGCGGTAATGACAAAAACCCCATACCAACCACTCGGCATGGGGTCTTGGTTTTTTGCTGAAAGTGCTTAGAACTTGAAGGCAGCACCAATAGACCACATCCCAACATCAGCCGCGAATTTTTCATACTCTGCACGCAGAGCAAACGCTTGGGAAATGTCCCAATTGACGCCTACGCCATAGTTGGCTCTGGTCGCGTTCGTAGAATCTGCTGCTGAATATCCCGCTGCCGAAGCCTTAACTGATGCAGAAAGCCGTGCAACTCCCAATTTGGCGAACAAGGAAAATGCGTCGTCCAGTGGAAGTATGCCAACAGCTGCTGCATTCCAAGCATCTAGTTCCGCCTTCATACCCACATTAACCCCAATCACTGTTACTGTCCCGGTATAGCTGCCCAGACCATTGTAGCCGCCCTCAACCGCAAAATTCTTGTTAACCTTGTAGCCCAATTGTAATTTCCAAGCCGTATCCGAGCTATCTATGCCAGTCGTAGTAATACTAGGGTCGTCAGTAAGAGCAGAACCATCGAGATTAGTCTGCCCCACCGCCCCTAGCACATACCAGTTATCTGCTCGCGCAGCAGTTGCGCTCAACGCCAGAACAATTGCGGCAATAGCTGTTTTATTCGTAAGTTTCATACCATCTCCTTAAGAGTTTGCTATAAAAATCGTTAGTAATATTACTAACGCGTTAAGTATATCGTACCTTGCGTCACACCTTAATAGCTTTTCTATTTCGACAACAAAGCCCTTAAAAGGCAGAGTACGTGTATGAAAAATAGCGCGCCCATTACCTACACCGCATTTGGCAAGGTGTGTACCACGGCGCTTGTCAAAATGATCGGATCGCTTATATCAAGCTGACCGAAGTAGCCCAGAACATCGTTATTCAATTCAAGGAAAAATGACATGATCAAAAAAATGAAAATCTGCGGCGAATGCGGCACCAAGACGTTCACTGCCTTCACCAATGAAACCTTCAGCATAGACGACGTGGTAGAGGTGGAGTAGCTTTCTGGCGGCGTTGCGACTACTGCGGCGAAGTGTTTTTCGATTCCGGCAGCCAAGACCGCTACGTCGATGCAAGTAACGCGCTGGTTTTGGCCAGGCGCGAGGAAAAACGCAAGATGTTGGCCCGAACCCGCAAAAAACCGAAACTAACGCAGCAACAAACAACCCGTTTAACCGGAGGTGGGCACAACGCCTTCAGCCGCTACGAACGTGGTGAGGCTCACCCGATGCCAGCAGTAGTGAATCTACTTAGAGCGGTTTTGATTGAAATGCTGACACTCTCAGTTTGCGAGGTCGCCCCCCTCGTCCAGGCAAGGGGAGAAATAGTGTCAATGCTTTGATCAAAAACGCGCTAGATAAATTCCCCTCCTGTGGAGGGGTGCCCATAGGGCGGGGTGGTACTGCCGTAGGCAGATGAGGCGGCACAAGATAAATGTCCCCTCCTTGACCACCCCGTCCGCCTACGGCGTCCACCCCTCCACGGGAGGGGAATTGTGCTTTGGCAAGCGCTAGAGCGTTTTTCGTTTAAATGCTTACACAAAGCATAGAAAACTTGGGAAACGTCATTTCTGACACTGACCTGGTGTAAGCATCTAAACAAAAAATGCTCTAGATTGTTGGACAAACATCCTGCTCTGCTAGACGAGCTTCGGCAGATGAAATCGTTGACATTATTTCCCCCCCCCAAGGGGGCGTGTACAGTGCGGGAGAGGGGGGGTGGGGAAAGAAGGTATTTGCGACAAATCACTTGCCGCTGGGCACCTGAGCTTCAGACAAGGCGTCGTTTATTGCCGCCATCATTTTTGGCATCAACGATTGCATCAGCGATTGCGACAAAACCATGGATTTTTGTATGACCAGCGGCATTTTGTTGAGCAGGGCCTGGCCCGCGGAGCTTGAATAGAATGCCAGCAAACCATCGACTTCTTCCTGATCAAAAGTCTCCAGGTAAAGCTGCGCATACTGCGGCTTTAGCTTCTGCCAGCTTGCTTCTTCACGCATGAGGGCGACAAATTTCGCTGGCACGGTATCCAGCGCGCGCTGCTCTTCCGCGCTTAGCGTTTTACCTTGAGCCGCCTGCTGCATACTCTGCCGCATCATCTGCTCAACACTGGAATACAGCGATTCCATCATCGATTCGACGTTTGTTACCGCCAGGAGCTTTTCCACAGACTCCTGGCTTGCTGGCGCCGCGTGTATGCCGAATGAACTTAAAAGGGCGATGAGTGTAAGAAGTTTGCGCATAGTGGTTGCCTCAGGGTAGTGATTTTGTGATGATTGATTTATAACAAAAAAATATGGGAAACTCGGCGCTATTGTGTCACAGATGTGTCACAGAAAATTGTGGTACAGCGACAAGAAATACCATGTCATTCAACTCTGCGTCTGGAAAGTAATCATAAAAAGTGAAGTTATACAGGAAGCGCTCTGCCGAGTATACACCGTAGCCATCTTGATTGTGATCGGTCGTATCGTAGGGATCAGCAACGATGAGAACATCGTCTTGCACGGTTGCCGTGCCCATGGTGTCGTAGCCGATGATGACCTGCCAGTGGCCACCCCAATCATTCCAACCGATCATGATGGGGGTGCCGGCCTTGAGCGTCTTTTGAATGAAGTCGAGCGTAAATACATCGGCAACCGTATCCACGACATCAAAGGTGGAAAATAGCGCGAAATCGCCGACGCCGTTGAAAACTTCGATCATGTTGCGCAGATTCGTGGTGCTGGGCTGGGCGCCGTTTGGAGTACGGAACTCCGCCAGCGAGGCTTCGTTATGCTGCCCCAGTTTGCCGTACCAGTTAAGCACCATGAGAGCTGCCGCAACGCCACAACTCCACTCAGAAGTCTGCTGCTGGGTTTTGAAGTGCTCGAGAATCGTCAACGATGCGGACGGTTTTGCATTGTAGAAATCTACCCGGCTGAAATAGGGGCTGTCTTTATGATCGCCATCGCGTTCGACCGCATCGGCGCCGTCTTTGGCTGAGAGATCGATCACATGCGGAATTTTCATGGCATCGGTGTAATTGCCACCTGCTGGCGTTGCGCAACCCACAAGGCTGCAAAGCAGCAGTGTAAGAGATGGCATGAGCATAATAGTTTTTTGCATATTTATTCCCGCCCTGACGGGTACCCCTCCACAGGAGGGGAATCCCAGGTTCAGATACATAATTTTATACCATTTATTCTAACCCAGCGCCGCCTTCACCCGCTCTGCCGTCAAGGGCAAACGCCGGATGCGCACACCGGTGGCATCGAACACCGCGTTGGCGATCGCCGCGGGCACGGTGACATGGGAGGGTTCGCCGGCGCCGCCGGGGGGCTGATCGGGGCGGTTCAGCGTGACGATTTCGATGCTCTGGGGGGCATCCTTCACATCGAGAATGGGATAGCTCAGCCAGTCTTCGCTCTGCACCATACGCTCGTCGAAACGCACTTCTTCGCACAGCGTGCGGCTGATGCCCTGCACGATATTGCCTTCGATGGTGCCGTGCAGGCCACGCGGGTTGAGGATGAGGCCGCAATCATGGGCGACGAAAAAGCGGCGCGGCCATACGCGGCCCGTGCTGCGCTCTACTTCCACCTCACACACGGTTGCCACATAACCGCCAAACGTGGTGCAGACGGACACTCCGCGGCCGCGCAGGATGTCGCCATTCTGCGCGGGGGCGGGTGAAGCGCGGGATTGCCAATTGCTCAGCGTCGCCACGGCTTCAAGCACCGCGATTTCGCGCGGATCGGTGAGATGGCGCAGGCGTAGCGCAATAGGGTCGAGGCCAGCGGCGGCGGCCACTTCGTCAAGAAAACTTTCGTGCGCGAAATGCACCTGCGGTTCCTGCGGCGCGCGCATGTGCGCGGTGCGCAGCGGCGAGGCGCGGTCGAGCAAGGTAGGCACGGTTTCCCAATACTGCACGGTTTGCGGGAATTTATAGGATTCGCCCGGCACGCCGAAGTTGTGCGCGTCGGCCTTGGCGAAGCCGGTAAGCTGGCCCACCAGGGTGTCGCGCGGCTCGGCGGCGCTGAAGTTCACATCCCAGCCCGAAAAGCCGCGCGCGCGGAAATACCAGCCCGTTACCGCGTTCTGCGCATCCAAGCCCGCCTTGCACGCAATGACGCAGGCGGGCGCTTTGGGATCCCAGGCATGACCTTCATTGCGCATCCACTGCACGCGCACCGGGCGGCCCGTAAGTTGCGAAAGCAACGCGGCTTCAAAAGCGGCTTCATCGGAATCGCTGCGGCCATAGGAGCCTGAGCCGGGCTTCCACACCACTCGCACTTGCTCCGGCGCAAAACCCAGAAACTTGGCGATGCCGTCGCGCGTGTTGTGTGGTTTCTGCGTATCGGAATAGATCAGCGCTTCGCCATCTTTCACAAAGGCGAGACCTATGGACGGCGCCATGCGCGCGTGCGATTGAAACGGCACTTCGTACTCGGCTTCCACCTGCCGCGCGGCGCTCGCAATGGCAGTAAGCACAGGTGCGGGATCGAAGGGGCGGCCACCGAAGCCACCGCGTGAACTATCGCTGGCGGCGGGCGCGGTGCGCAGATAGGTAAAAAGTTCATTCTGCGGCGGGAATGGCGGCGTGGTGCTGCTCCAGGTCACTGTCAGTTCGCGCGCGGCTTTGATGGCGTGCCATTCACTCGCCGCCACCACGGCGATGAAATCGCCTTTGCGCACCACGCGCGCATCCGGGTAAGCGGAAATGGAACTTTCGTTCACGTTCACCGGCACCGCGTTCGCCACCGGCGGGCGGATACAACGCCCATGCAGCATGTCGGGCAGCGTCACATGATGACAGTATTCGGTGGTGGCATTCACCTTGCCCGGCACATCCTTGCGCGCCACCGCGGTGCCAACCACGCGATGTTGCGCAGGCGTTTTCGGCGTGGCCTGGCCCTTCACCAGCAGTCCGTTGCCATAAGCGCCATTCCAATCGAGCGCGGTGGCGAAGCCTTCGGCGATCAACGCCACATAGCTGACACTGCGTTCACGCGCGCCGCGCACGAACACCACGCCGTCTTCCACCTCGAGTGCATCCGGTGCTGCCTGCAAGGTTTGCGCGGCGCGCGCCACCAACACCCGGCGCGCTTCGGCGGCGGCATTGCGCAAGGGAATGGCGCCTTGACGGCAGCCGCTCGAACCGCTGGCGCCGCCCTGGTTGGGTGTCAGATGCGTGTCGCCCATCACGACGCTGACGCGCGCCACATCGACATCGAGTTCTTCCGCCACCACTTGCGCGATGGCGGTATCGACGCCCTGCCCCATGTCCATTTTGCCGAAGTAGGCGGTGATGGAGCCCTCTGCATCAAAAGCCAGCCACGTATCTAAACTTGCCGGTCCAATATCGCGCGGCGCGGCGGCGAGGCCCTGCGCCTGCGCCGCATCCAGCGTCAAAATGCTCAGCCCCGCGCCGCTCAGTGCGAACACCACGCTGGCGCTGCCTGTGAGAAAGCCGCGGCGATCCAATTCTGGATTGAAAAGTTTGGTATTCATGCTACACCTCCCGCGCCATGGCAGTGGCCGCCTGGCGCGCGGCGCGCAGAATGGCCATGTGCGTACCGCAGCGGCATTTGAGGCCGCTGAGCGTGTTGCGCAGTTCGTCGTCGCTGAGTGTGGGATTGCGCTCCAGCGCGGCCACCAGCGTCATCACCCAGCCGTTGGTGCAATAACCGCACTGCGCGGCTTCCTGGTCGATGAACGCCGCTTGCACAGGGTGCGCCCCGTGCAAGCCGTCGAGCGTCCGAATCTGCGCGGTTTGCGCCACCGCAGACAAGGGCAATACGCAAGAGCGCACGGCGGCGCCATCCACGATCACGGTGCAGGCCCCGCATTGCGCGAGGCCGCAGCCGAACTTGGGGCCTTTCAGGGCCAGATCGCCGCGCAGGGCATAGAGCAGTGGCATATCGGCATCGGCGTCCACCTCATGCCGTTCACCGTCGATCGTAAGCGTGTATCGGGGCATAAGCACCTCCTGAGCAAGGACTTGCGCAATAACTTACGCAAGAAAGAGGTACATAGCATAACGCGCCGCCCTAACCCCACACCATGCTGCGCGAGATGAACCAATAAAAACCCTCGGCCACCAGAAAACCCGAGGCAAGATCGGTGAAGAGTGGCCGCGGCATGGCAAGCTGCACGCGCGTGAGCAGCCGCGCGATGGCGATGGCGGTCAGCACGACAGTCACCTGGCCTATTTCCACGCCCAGATTGAAGCCTACCAGCAATTCCGCCAAGCGCTCCTTGGGCAACTTCAACTCCAGGAGGTTGGAGGCAAAACCGAAACCGTGAATCAAGCCAAACACCAGCGTCATCACCAAGCGGATGCGCGAGGCGTCGCGCGCGGAGCCGGTGAGCATGAGGTAGCTGGAACCGAAGATGGCGGCGCCGATCAAGAGCAGTGACGGCAGTGTCACGCCCAGGCCCGCCTCACGCGCCAGCGCCATCAGCAGCAGCACGCCGCCCATGCCCAGCGCCACCCAGAAGGGTTTGCGCATACTGTCGCCGATATTTTCCGCGCCGATCATGGCGATGGTGAAGGCCACCAGCGCATCAATGTACTGCCCATCGGGCCGCAGCGCGCCGGTGACGGCCAAGGCCAGCGTCAGGCTATGGCCGATGGTGAAGCCGGTGATAACGATCAAGAGATCGCGCACCCGGCGCGAAATCAGCACCAGCCCCAACATGAACGACATGTGATCGATGCCGGTGAAGATGTGCATGATGCCCATCTGCACATACTTGAAGAACCCGGCGCTGGCGAGATCGCCTTCGCCATTCTCGCCGTCGAGCGCCAGTTCGCGCTGTTCATGGGTGATGAGATGTTCGGAAAAGACGCCATCGTGATCGACCTGGGCAAAATTGGTGTGCGTGGGCACGAGGTCATAGAACGCATCCGAGCGCAGCACGATGCCCTCACGGGCGGGGCATTCAAAGGCAAACTCGAAGCGCAGAAAGCCGCTCAGCGCGGACAAGGGCTGCGCGGTTTCAGTCATCGCGCAGGCCGCCGCGCCCGTATTCACATGCAGGCGTTCACTCAGGTACTGCCCCACCTCGCGCACGGGCGGCACGTCGTTACCCGACGCCGAAAGGCGCTTCGCCTCCAACTCGGGCACGGTGAACTGCAACTGCACCTGAGTGTCCTGGATCACCCAGGAACTGAGGCTTTCGCTCAAGGTATGCGCCTGGGCGGACAGCGCCGCGACTACCAGGCTCAAACTCAGCAGACCACGCAGCAAGAGACTCATTTGAAGTAGCTATCCTGGTAAATGGTGGGGTCGTAGTCGTCGCGGTACTCGTCGGCGATGAGGATAGTGGAACGGTTGCGCAGGAATTGCAGCATGTTGCGCATCACCCGCGTGCGTTCGCTGTCGTAGAACTGGGTTTGCACTTCCTGGCGCGCGTCCTCGAAGCTCTGAGGGGAAAAGTCCTCGCGGTGGCTGTCGTAGTACGTGCGCAATTGCGCTTCAGTGAAATTGCTCGTCGTAACGCCCGCCAATATCTGTGATTCGACGATGTTGTAGAGCGCATAGCGCGTGTCGGGATCGGTTTCGGCAAAATCCAGTTCCAGGCCGCGCTGTACGAACAATTCTTCGCGCACCATTTCATCGAGCACCCGCAACTGCTCCTCGCGCGAGGTCTGGTTGAAGGGCAAGCCGGTTTCGGTTTCCAGCTGCGCGATGAAATCGCTGCGCAGCACCGGCCGCTGATTCACCAGCGCCAGATTTTCGTCGGGCAACCGGTTGGTGGTGGTGCCGCGCGCATTGAAAAGACTGATGCCGCCAAGCACCAGCCCAATCACGATGCCAAGGGCATAACACACCAGCGCGCGGGAATGACTGACAGACGCGGCCTGCAGAAAGTTGCCGCGGGGGCTGGTGGGAGTACTGTTGGTGGGAGTACTGCCGGTGGGAGTATTGGGTTCGGACACGCTCTTCCCCTGGGTTTATTCAAATACGAATGCCATGTTTCATGGAATTCTCAATCATGAGGCGCGACATACTAGCGGAGAAATCCGCAAGGCCGCGCGATTAACCGTTAGTAAACGGTTAATGCGCGTCATGGCAGCATCACGCGCCAACTCAGCCCAGCGGCAAATCGAACGACGTCACCAACGCCATGAGGTCGGCCTGGCAGCGCACACCGGCTTTGTCGAATAGATGGGATAAATGCGTCTTCACCGTGCTGACACCGATGCTGAGCGCTGCGGCCACCTCGGCCACGCTGCAACCTGCCGTGATGTGCTCAAACACGCGCTTTTCGGCAGGAGTGAGATCGAACAAGGCGGCGAACACGTCGCCTGGCACGCTCTTGGGGGAATGCGCTCGCCCAATGAAAATCGCCGCCACGGCTTCCGCCGCAAGACCAGGGCGCACCACGCCAGCGCGCAGCGGCAACACATGCAGTACATGTGGATCGCCTGCCTTCGAGAACACAGGCACCCCGAAACCTTTGCGATTGAGCGCACTTTCGTCTTGCAGCGCCTGGGCTACCGCCACGGCCAGCGCTTTGGTGGCGCCGACCGATGCCGTCGCCAAGGTGCCGCTTCGCGCCTGCACCAGATCGCCCGCCGCCAACACGGCGCGCGCCGCGCTATTGGTCTGCACGATGTTCAGGTCCGCGCCAACCAGCACGATCGGCAGCGACAGCGCATCCAGCACGGCGTCGCTGCGCCCGAGGGCGATCGAACGTGCGTCCAGCAGCCGGTTGATGGTGACAGCGCGTTGCAGGTGCGGGGCCAGCAGCCGGATAATCTCGACTTCGCGCTCGCCGATCAGACCAGCACTTTCATGCCGCCCAAAACCAAGCGACCCAAGCGTGGCGTCATCGCGTGCGAGCACGATGCCGCACAAATCGACCAAACCCTGTGGCCGCCCCCACTCAAGGACATAGCGATTGTTGCCCTCGGGCGTAAGCACGCGGGGATTGACGCGGCTCAACACCGCGGGTTCACCGAGAGGGTGTGCCGCCAGAGCCTCCGGCCCGCCCCAGACGCCGGACAAATCCCTTGTACCGTCGGCCATATCAAGCCAATGCTGAGTGATGCCATCAGCAATGCTCAGCAATACTGCGTTTGACGGCCATGAAAAGAGATTCAGCTCCGCTGTGGCGAAGTTGAGTTCCATGCGAATCTTGTTGAGCGTGGCGGGCCAACGCTCAGGATCAATGGCGCAATCGTAGATCGCGCCAATGGTGTCGGATAGCCACTGTGCTGATACCCACTCACTCATGCCTTTGCCTCTCCTTGCCGCGCGATATTATTAACTCTTCGGTCTATTAAGATCAAAACAACTTGGCGCTGGCGCGGCGTGCGCCTTCGGCGAGGCTTTCCAGTTTTTTCCACACGATTTTGGCATCCACCTTGCCTACGCCGGCGAAGGTGGAAAAGCCGCAGTCGGTGCCGGCGATCACGCGCTCGCGGCCCACGATGTTGGCGAACTGCATGATGCGCTGGCTCACCAGTTCAGGATGCTCAACATAGTTGGAGGTGGAATCAACCACGCCTGGCACCAGAATTTTATCGTCGGGAATCTTCGCCGCTTGCCACACCGCCCACTCATGCCCATGGCGCGGATTGGAAGCCTCGAACAGAATCGCCGCCGGTTTTGCTTTGAAAATAAGGTGCAGAATTTTCACCAGGTCGATGTCGGCGGTGTGCGGGCCTTCGTAATTGCCCCAGCACACGTGCATTCGCAGTTTGTCGGCGGGAATGTTGACCAGCGCCGCATTGAGCGCTTCCACCTGCTGCTCGGCCTGGCTCAGAAACTCGGCCTCGCTCAGATCCTGAAACCCAGTATGGCGTGCCATGGCGAGATCGGGGCAATCCACTTGCAGCACGAAACCGGCATTGACGATGGCTTCGTATTCGCTTTGCATCGCCTGCGAAATCGCCTCCAGGTACGCCACCTGGCTTGGGTAATAATCATTAGGCTGAAACGCCGACACCACGCCCGGCGACGCCGCGTTCAAAAACCCTTCCGCTACCTTGGCGCCAGTGAGCGCCGCGCGGAAATTACCCAGATCGAAGTCCAGCGGCTTGGTGGTGGTGACGGTGATCGGGCCGGTGCAGCACATGCGCTTGAAGCTCTGCTTGCCCGCCACCAGCGCCATCTTTTCCATGTACTCGGGATAAGGCTGCAAATCGAGCGCCGCTTTGCGCGGACGGTGGCCGCCAAAGCCGGAGAGGCGATCCTTGATATAAGTGGCATAGCCGATCTTGCTGAGTTCACCGTCGCTGACGATGTCCACTCCGGCCTCGGCCTGCAACGCAACGATGCGCGCCACTTCTTCGCGCAGCACCGCCTCGAAGTGCGCCTCATCCACCGCTTCGCCATGCTCCTTTTGCAGCAACAGCGCGGAAAGCCGGTCGGAACGGGGCATACTGCCCACGTGAGTCGTAAGAATGCGGTCAGTGCTCGTTTTCATGCCAGTCGTCCAGGAATGTAAAGGCGGCGATGATAACAAGCCGGTCTCAGGATGTCTGGAGTGGGTGGACCACCCCCAGGGCAATCGCGCTATACCTCTCCCTGCCCTGAGATAAGCCCTGGCCCCATCCCAGAACAACCCTCCCGCGATAAAACAGTTATTGTGTCGGGATGCTGAACTCTCCCCAACGGC
>JAIRJU010000176.1 GCA_031260485.1 Pseudomonadales bacterium
TCACGCACATCGAGCGCCGCGACGAAGCGGTCGTCGCGCGCTTGCGCGGTATTGAGCGTGGCAAGTTTACCGAGGAAACCGTAAGGGCCTCTGACGTCCGCATCCTCCGGGCGCAGCACGGCTTCGATCTCGAAGCCCGCGGGCAAGAGATCGGCGATGACCAGCGGCGTCAGACGCTCTTCCTCCGCATTCACCCAAAGCTGCACGATGAGGCGCTCGCCCTGCTGGAACGACGCGGAATCAATCACCTCGCCTCCCGGCGTCCACAGTTGCTTATAAGCGGCGAGCCGCTCCGCGGCGGGCGGCGGCGCCACAGCGGGTGTGCCGCGCGCAAGGCTGGTGACCCACAGCGGCCCCGCGCCATTGTTGACGAAAGTCGGCGCGCTCTGTGTCTGCGCCTCGTTGAGACGGAACACGCGGCCCGGCGTGAGCACATCGGCGCTGCCGATGACGCTGACATTCGCCTGCGTCTGGTTATTGGACAGCGCGTTGGCCGCCAGCAGCATGAAGGCTTTTTCCTGCGTGGTCAGGCGATCAGGCTCGGGCAGATCCTGTGCCACGCGATCGGTAAGACGCGCAACGAATTCGTCCTGCCTGGCTTCCGCCGCCAGCGCCAGCACGCCGGCGAGGTCGCGGCGCGCACTTTGGTAGTAATCGCCATCATTGATATAACCCAGAGCCCGCTCCGCCTGCTCGAAGGCGTAACGGGCGCGGGCGTTGTCGCCGATCATGTAGAGCGCGGCGCCGATCTGCGCCAGCGCCAAGGGGCTAGCAATGCGCTGCAAGCGTTCATCATGCAGGTAGCGCAAGCGCGCCTTGTCCATGCGGCCCGCCTTGGCCAGCACATAGGCGGCATAAGCAACCGAACGATCCATAAACAATTGGCGCGAATCACCACCCCAATAGTAGTAATAGACGCTATACCCGTAATAGTAGTAATCGTTGTCATCTTTCAGCGCGAATTCTTCCAGCGCCTCATAGGCTTTGTCGAGCGCGGCATCGGGCACCACGTAGCCCGCCGCCTTGGCGCGAGTGAGGAAATCCGTGGCATAGGCGCCCAGCCAGGGCGTCGCCAAACTATCACCAACGCGCCAATAACCAAACACGCCATTGGCGCCTTGGCGGTTGAGCAAGGTGGAAATGGCGTCTTGCACCCGCGTGCGCAGTTCACTATCCGGCTGACGACCCGCCAGCGCCGCCATCTGCTGCGCATAGAGCAAGGGCATGGCACGGCTGGTGATCTGCTCGGTGCAGCCATAGGGATAGCGATCGAGCGAGTCATACAGCGCCGCCGCATCCATCGGAATGGGTGAGAACGACACCTGCACGCTGCCCGAGCCTGCCATGAACGCGGCGAGCGACTCCGCCGCTGGCGTGAAGCGCTCACCGATCTGGATGACCGCCCGCTCCACCTGCGAGGCCGGCATCCAGGCCGAGCGCGTTTGCAGTGGGTAGGAGCGCGACACATTGTAACCGTTCGGTCCAGTAACATTCAGCGCCAGCGTGGAGATACCCTCCGCCGCCGTGGTGAGATCGGCGGCAAGATCGCTGCGCTGCGCACGCTCGAGCGTGACGGCAAGCGCGCCGTTCGTCGCGCGCACCGGCCCTGTGACCGCGAGCGCGGCGCGGTAATCGCCTGCCGCGCCTTCGACGTTATCGAGCGTCAAGGTGGCGGAGGCGGCGTCTCCCGGCGCGAGGAAGCGCGGCAAAATCAATTCCGCTGGCACCTGGTCGCGGATGGTGATCGGCATCGAGGCCGAGCCCAGGCCAGAGGCCGACCAGGCTATCGCCATCAGGCGCAACTCGCCGTTGAATTCCGGCACCTCGAAGCTGACCGTGGCCTTGCCATCACGCAGGCGCACGGGCGCGGAAAACAGCGCCACCGATTTCGTGGGCACCACGCTGAGGCCAACGCCGCCGATTTCGTCGCCGCCGCTGTGAATGATGCCCGCCGCGCCCAGGTTCGGGTCGAGCAGGCGGCCATAATCGTCGCGCAAATCGACGCCAAGGCGACGCTTGCCGAAAAAGTAACGTGCCGGATCGGGTGTCTGATAATCCGTCAACAGCAGAATGCCTTCATCGACAGCGGCGACGGTGACATAGGTGTCCTCGCGCGGGCCGCTGGCGCTGATGTCCACCGTCAAGGTCGACAGCGGGCGCTGTAGCGCCGCCGTGTTCAGTGTGAGATCAAAGGTGCGCGGGGCGACATCCACGGCGACATGCGCAACGCCCACAGCGCGGCGCGGCCTCGGTTGAGTGACAGCATCGCGCGGCGTGTAGACATTGGCCAGCACATAGGCGCCCGAACCCCATTGCGCGGTAACGGGCAACGTGACCTTGGTGGGCGTTTCCGCCGCGATCGTCAGCGTGCGCGTGGCCAGCACATTCTCCGTTGCCACCACGATTTCCGCTTCGCCGGCATACGGTGAGAGCACGGTAAGCTCGATGTCGTTGCCGGGCGCTGGCAGCGCCTCGGGCACTTCGATGCGAACCCGGTCCGGCGATTCGACGCCGGAGACGGCTTGGCGACCCCAGCCCACGTAGAATTCGTAGGACGCTTCGACGCCGGTGTCGGCATCGGTGAGCAACAGTTCATAGTCGCCCCAGTCGAGGCTGCGCGAAGTGCTCAGCGTGCCAAGTTGGCCTGCATCACTGCGCGCCGCGCCTTGTTCGATTTCGACGATAGTTTTGGAACGGCGCCATTGCCAGCGGCCGCCATTGAGGCGGTACCAGTCATAATTCCAATCGATGCGCAGCAAGCGCCAGTTGAGCGTGGCCGCCTGCAACTCGCCATCCCCATCCACCGCGGCCAGCGCGAACGTCACGGATTTGCCCAGTGGCGAGGAATCGTCCTCGAAATCCGGCCTCAGGCCCAGGTAGCGCTCGGCGGGGCGAAACGGGATGCGGCTCTGCGCGCGCACCACGCGGCCACCGGGCTCCATCGTGGCAACCACGGTAATCAGGCGCAGCGGGCGTGAGGAGGTCAAGTCTTCATAGGCGCGATCAGGATCGAGTTCCAGGCGAGCACGGCCACTGCCATCGGTGACGGTGGAATCGAGATCGAATTCCGTCTCGTGGAAATCATCATCGTGCTTGCCGAACCTGAAGCCGCGCAACGCGGGAAAAGGATTCTGATCGACAGCGACACGGACATTACCCTCGACCGGCAAGCCCGCGCCGGGGGCGCCGTAGAGAAAACGCACGTTCACATCGAGCGGCCGTGTCTCGTTGGCGCGCAGCGGCGTATCGGCGTCCGCCTGTACATCGACAGCGATGCGCTGCGGCACGAAATCCTCGACTGAAAAGCGCAGGCTTCCCACTTCGCCCAGGCCATCAATCAGCGTGACAATCGACCATTGCCCACGCGCAGCGCCTTCGGGTACGTCAAACGACCAATTGACGCCGCCCGCCTCTGCGGCGGCGTCAAAACGCAGGCGCCCCGCCTCAAGCCCATTGGGGCCGCGCACGACCAAAGCGCCTGCGCGGTTGGTGATGGCGTTGGCGGCGGCATCACGGATCAAGGCGGTGATGCGCACGGTTTCGCCAGGGCGATAGATACCACGTTCGGTGTAAATGAAGGTGTCGGCCGCCTGCGCAGGCGTACGGCCGCCGATGTCACGATCAGACAAATCCAGCGGCGGACGCTCCAGATCGAGCACGGCGAAATCGCCGTTTTCGGCATAAGCCAGCAAGAGGCGCGGCGCAAGATTACCCGCGCCACGCATGACAGGGCCGGAGAAACTCACCTGGCCATTGGCGTCGCTTTCACCACGCGCCAGAATCTCGTTGTTGCGCGCCACCAGTTCAAGCCGCACGCCGCTCGCCGGTTTTGCCGTCTGAATCGAACGCACCGTCGCCGCCATGCCATCGCTGCCGGTGAAGGTCATCAGCGCAAGATCGGTGATGATCAACCAGCGCTTGGCGCTCGCCGCGTCATCCGGCACCTTGCCGGCGGCGTTGATCTGATCCAGTTCAATGAAATAAGCCCCTGGCTGCAAACGCGGCAGCGCCTCGGCGATCGGAAACACCGTGGTGGTCGCCACGTTGGTCGAGCTGGGCGTGTCGATCTCACCCTGCCACACCGGCTCGGCCAAATCATAAACACGCGAGTTGTAGTCCAGGTATCCGTAACCGCCCTGCTGATGCGCGTAACCTTCGGAAATGGTGCGAAACGCCAGCGCGCGGTCGGTGATACGCGAGATCTTCACCTGCACTTTGGCCACGTTCACGGTTTCGAGCGCCAGGCCATCCGCCTCGACGCGCGGCAGAATCACGCCATCGCCCTTGAACCCCACATACCCTGGGCGATCGGAAAACTCCACCACGATGGTTTCGTCTTTGGCGAGCGTGCGGCTGCCCAGCGCGGGCAAGCCGGAGCGCAGCGTGATCTGACGCTGCTGCCCGAAGGTAATGCCGCCCACGCAAAGATTGGCGCCTTCCACCGACAGCGCGATCTGGGTAGCAGGCGCCACGTTGAGGTACGGCGTGTAATCGCGCGCCGGATCGAGCGTGGAGGAAAAGGTCAAACAGGCGCGCGGCACTGTCTGCGTCACGTCGATGCTGTAGCGCACAAACGCAAAGTCATTGGCCACGGCGGCATTGGCCCTGCGCGCCTCGGCGGGGCGCGTCTGCAAACGCGGCCCTTCCGCCGCGCCCGTGACCACCTGCGCTGCTCCCGCAGCGCCGCTCGGCTCGCCACAACCCGTCAACGCCAGCGCCGCCACGATGCTGGTAACACCAAGCGCCACCCGCCACATTTTGTGCAGTTCCATGGAACCTCTCCTCTTCATCTGCTGCTCATTTGCTGCTGTTCATCATGCCTAGCGCCAAGGGTAGCATTTTTGAGCGTGTAAATGGGTTGAGATGGCACGGCCTCAGTTAACTGATAGCCCTTGTGCTTGGCCGTGTCAGTGTTCTTCACGCTCTGCGCATCCACGATCAGAAATGAAGTACACACGTTGCGCCCCCCCCTCTTGCGCGATGCTTGGTGCATAGACCCACCAAGGCCCTCCCATGCCACACTCCCCGCACATCGCCGCCACTTCATTTCGCTTATGCGAGATGTTGTTGAGATGCTGCCAAAAATACCCAATTAAAAAATGGAAATATAGATATGTTTAAAAACTATTTCTATGCCTCTATAAATGTATTATTTAAAAACAAAGTTTATAGTTTAATTAATATATCTGCTTTGGCCGTCGGCCTTATGGCCTTTATATTAATTGATCTTTACGTAATTGATGAGAGGTCTTTCGATAGCCACTGGTATAATGCCGATCAAATTTATCGTATCAATCAAGAAATAGCATGGGAGGATGGGGCAGAACAGTTGGCGCCCACTTCGTTGCTTCTGCTGCCTGCGTTAAAGAAATTCTTTTCCAGCGAAATTAAATACGGCTCAAGATTGGTTCAGAAATTTGGAGAAATTGAAATAGGCAACTCCCGCTTCTCGGGAGTAAGAAATGCTGTCGATGAGGACTTTATCAAGATATTTCAATTTGAAGTACTGGAGGGTCGTTTAGATAGTACATTCGAAAATTCCAATAGTATTGCCCTTAGTGAAGAGTCGGCCACCAACTACTTTGGGAACAGAAATGCAGTTGGAGAAGTCGTTACTTTTTATTCCAATGAAGAGCCGGTGGAATACCGCGTCACTGCAGTTTATAGATTTGCAAAAGGCAACACGGTTTTAAGGCTGCCTAACTTAACTTTTCTGGATGATGCAAAGTTTTCGAGTCAATGGTTGGCAATTGATGGAGAAACTTTCATTCGTTTGGGAGATGAAATCAGCATTAGAAACATTAGCGCTCAGCTAGAAGCATTTACGGAACAGAATGCAAGCTACCCTCCTGGCGCGTTTAGCCAAGGGCAAAGAGTGAGCGAGGTGATACGATACCAGCCCCAAAAGATAAGTGATATTTACTTTAATCCCTATTCAAATCCCAATCAATCACAGCCTAGTCCTTCAGCTAATAGATCGACAATAGAAATATTTATGAGCATTTCTATTTTGGTTCTTCTCATCGGTTGTACGAATTTTGTGATCTTATCAACAGCAAGAGCAAGTCACAGGGCTAAAGAGGTAGCAGTGAGAAAAGCGGTGGGTGCCGAAGGCCAGCAATTGATGTTGCAGTTTTTCGGCGAGTCTTTCTCATTCGTCTTTATTGCTCTACTGCTGGCGCCGGTGGGAGTCCAATTCCTGTTACCGTTTTTCAACAATTTTGTAAATAAGGCCCTGGAGATTTCATATTCAGAGCCCCTCACTTATCTTTCGTTAGTGTTTCTACTCGTTATTGTTGCGTTATTGGGAGGAGCATATCCAGCACTCGTATTATCGAAATTTTCACCCGCTAGAACGCTGGGAGCCAAGCAATCGACAGAAGTTCACGGGGCCATTAGCGTGCGTAAAATCCTAGTATTGTTTCAGTTTGCTGCATCAATTGCTTTGATTATCTGCACTGCAATCATTTACGGACAATTATTATTTATAGGGAAAATTCCACCTGGATACGACCCTGAAAACCTGTTTGTCGTCGAAGATATCAGCAGGGCGGAAGTAAGACCGTACAAAGATACATTGATTCAAGAAATCAAAGACCTTCCGGAAGTCGTCGATGCTGCCTTTTCCAGATTGCAACCCAATGACAGTGTTAATAATTCGACTTCTGTTCAATTGTATAGAGCGGCGGGCAGCATCGCACGGGGAAAGGGATTTCCAATTGTAGAAGTTGGGTATGAATTTTTCAAAACCTACCGTATTCCATTTCTATCAGGCAGGGAGTTTGAGCGTGGCCGAGACAGAGAGGAGAAGAATTTTCGCCGATTACGTGATCAGGATCGGGAGACTTTTCTTGCACAAGAATGTCACGTTATTGTAAATGAAGCTGCGGCCAGCCAGCTAGGCGTAAATGTTTTAGAGGTGGATAGCGGCCAATATATAGAGCGTGAAGGAGTTGAGCCTGATGAGTACGTTGGTTGTTTAGTCATTGCAGTTGTAGCGGACTCGCAATTCAGAACAGTACGAGCCAAACCTGAGCCTGAGATTTATCACCTTTATCCCGATGTGAGTAATTATCTCACTGTGCGTTTTAATGGAGACCCTCAGTCGATAGTGCGTAGCGTCCAGAATGTATGGGGAAAAGTAGTTAATAACGCGGTATTTAGCGTAAATTTTGTAAATCAAAGTTTGAATCATACTTTCCAGAGGGAATCTTATGAGGCAAGGCTTCTTCTGACCTTTTCTGTACTAGCTGTGTTTATTGCATGTATAAGTCTATATGGAATGGCCACCTTTACGATGGATACGCGGGTGAAAGAAATAGGAATTCGGAAGGTCATGGGGGCCAGAACAAATGATATTGTTCAATTACTTGTCTGGGAGTTTCTGAAGCCAGTGCTGGCAGCCAATGTTATTGCATGGCCGATTGCACTATGGAGCATGTTAATTTGGTTGGGAAGGTTTCCCTATCAAATCGGTTCATGGGTGCTAATTCCTATCAGTGTCGCTGC
>JAIRJU010000148.1 GCA_031260485.1 Pseudomonadales bacterium
CGTCGTATCATTCTGCGCGGCGCGAAGCGGAGTCGCAGCTTCCATCGGCATTCATTCCAAAAGCGACGGTTTCAGCGTGGGAAATTTCGCATCGAGTGCATGGTTCCACAGATACACTCGGTCGCGCTGGCGTTGCAGCACAGGTTTGATGTCGCCGGTGATGGTAATGCTGGTGATGACATCGCCCACGCGAATCTGCCGTACCACCTCCTTGCCACTTTGGATCAAACCAAACACGGTGTGCGCGCCATTGAGATGCGGCGCCGCCTGATGAGTGATGAAGAACTGGCTGCCATTGGTGTTACGGCCTGCGTTGGCCATGGCCAGGATGCCTTCTTGATTCAGCCGCAGCGCAATCTCGTCTTCAAATTCATAACCCGGTCCGCCGGAACCATCGCCTGCCGGATCGCCGCCCTGCGCCATGAAATCCGCCACCACGCGGTGAAACGTCAGCCCGTCGTAGAAGCCGCGCGTGGCGAGGTTGACGAAATTGGCCACGGTGAGCGGCGCCACTTGTTTATTGAGCAGAAACACCATGGTGCCGCGATTGGTGGTGATGGTGGCGTAAAGTTCCTTGGGATCGCGTTCCTGCGCAGCAAGCGGCAGTGTGGCCAGTAACAGGCAGAAGGAGAGCAGTAGTTTTTTCATCGGGGGTAGTCCTCAAAGCTGGGCTGATTATAAAGCCTTTCAGTTTTGTTACGGGCTCCGTCCGTGGCGCTGAAGGCTCTCAAAATAACGCTGGATCGCCAACACCAACGGTTTCATGAAGTAGACGCGCTCGGGCATGATCGCCACCGCATAGCCCGCTTGCTGTAGCTGTTCGCGCACCAGCGGCCCTACTGCGGCCAAGACGGTGCGCTTGAGCCCCGCGTCCAGATCCGTGTGCTGCCCATAGCGCTGCGCTACCGCTTGCAGCCGTTTGAACTGCGGCTGCGCGGTAAGGGCCAGCACGTCGATGTCGCCCGCCGCCAACGCGCGCAGCAAGGCGCGCACTTTTTCATCCGCTTCCTGGTCGGCATAGACATAGGGCGCCACCGGCAGCGGCTCTGCGCCCAAGGCCTGGAGTGCCTCCAGCAATTTGTGATTGGGGTCGTCGCCATACAGTTGTACGCCGACGTGCAAGCCTTGCAGAGGCAAGGTTGACAGCGTGGCGATCACGCCCTCGGTGGTAGGCGCCGCCGCGACATAGGCGGCGGCCAGGCCAAGCTCGCACAGCACGCGTTCCGGCTTGGGGCCACGGCTCACCACCGGCACTCTGGCCAAGGTTCGCACGAAATCTGCGCGCAGCCCGGTTGTTTCAGCGAGCAACAAGAGGCGCTGGAGCCCCTCGCCCGTCAGCAGAATCAAAAGGCCGGGCGGCGCGGCGATGAAGGCTTCGAGCCAGCGCCGCACAGGCACCGGATCGGGCGCATCGAGAATAGAAACTAAAGGTATTTCAAATACTTGTGCGCCTCTGTTACGAAGAAGTCTAGCTAGTATTTGCTGTTCGCGGGCCTCGGGAATGGCGATGCGCCGCCCTGTCAGTGCGGTGACGGCTGGCTTGGCGTCGTCATTGCTCGTATCCATGGCATGAAGTTTACACGTCGGTAACACTTTTCATCCGCAATGTGGTGAAAACTGCTCTTTTCGTGCGCAAAACGCCAGTTGCGCTACCAGCCTTGTTACCTCTATCAGAAAAACTTCCATATATGCCTCCCAATAGGTTGATTCATAACTAAATGTCTCCCAAAGGCCAAAGTGTGAGCCGAGTCACATTCGGTAACGAAAAATAGCAAGGAAAGAGAAAAAATCCAAAAAATGTTACCGTCAACAGTAACGCTGTGTTACCATGCGCCCCGCATTCCTACCCGGAGTGCAACAACGAAAATCAACCTCTTACAAGGAGTCATAAAGATGAAAACCCTCATCAGCAATTCCGCAGTTGTCATGGAGATCGGCGCCTCGATCGTACTTGCTCTGGCGCTGGTGGTTGTTCCGGTTATCACCGTGTTCAACGCACTGTAATCTCCCCTTCCAGGCCCATCGACGGATCTCGGGTTATCCCCCCTCTCTCGAGCATCCCGATGCGGACCTGGAGCCCGGCTGAGCCGCAGCCTGAATGTTTCAGGCTGCTGCCAAGTCCTCTTTCAAGTCCTCTCTGCCGCTCTTCACCTCACCACCTCATCACCCGCCGTGGCGAGCCCAAAATTCCGCGGGCGTCATGATGGGATATTTGCTGGCCAGCACTAGCAGATCTTTATCGCCGGTAATCAGATAATCGGCTTTCGCCGTCAGCAAGGTCAGCAATACCGCTTGGTCGGCAGGATCGCGCAGATTCATGTCTTCATCGCCTTTGGGTACGACAACATCGGCCAAGAACATGAAGCTATCGACCAGATCTCTGATTGCCACGGGTGTCATCCGCACACGCGGCAAGCGGTGCAATACCCGCGCCAATTCGTCCAGGATATAGCGCGACAGCACCACCTCCAGGCCACCTTGCCGCCAAGCCGTGACGATACGTCCTGGCACGCTGCCAGGGTAGGCCAGCCCCGACACCAGAACATTGGTATCCAGCACGACGCGCAGGCCCAGCATCAGCGTTGCTTCCGTTCCACCGCCACCGCCGCTTCGATTTCGGCCAGGCCGTCCTCGATATTCATCTCGGCATACGCCCCAGCGATCCGCTCGCTCAACACATCAAAGCGATCACGCATGTGCCGGATGCGGGAAAAAAGCTCCGCTCCCACCAGAGCGGCTACCGGCTTACCGTCTTTATTGATGACAATGCTGTCATTGCGGTACTGCACCTGATTGAGCATCTCGCCCAGGTTTTGCCGAAAATTCACGGCACTGACTTCAGTAATCATCGCTCACCCTTAATCATAATGATTGATATGGTCATTATGGGGCGATCAGACTCTGCTGTCCACCTGCCCTCTCACATCGTCCAGACACAACCTCCATACAAAACGGAAAACCACAGCCCCTCAACTGCCCTTCTGCAACAACCTGTCCACAAAGTTGCACGGCCGGTGCCGGCTGTCGAGTTGAGAGGCGATGATGCCGTTCCAGGCGGTTTTGCAGGCATTGGTGGAACCCGGCATACAGAACACGGCGGTGTTGTTGCTGAGCCCGGCGAAGGCGCGCGACTGAATCGTGGAGGTGCCGATTTCGGCATAGGACAGCTGGCGGAACAGTTCGCCGAAGCCGTCAATGCTGGAATCGAACAAGGGCGTGAGCGCCACCACGGTGTTGTCGCGCTTGGTGAAGCCGGTGCCGCCCGTCACCACGATGGCATGTACGGCAGGCTCGGCAATCAGGTTCGCCACCAGCGCGCGCAACTGGTACACGTCGTCGCGGCAGATGTGTTTGCTGTGCAGCCGATGCCCAGCCTCCAGCAGCGCGGCACGCAGAAACTGGCCAGAGGTGTCGTTTTCTTCCAGACGCGTGTCGGACACCGTAACCACGGCGATCGCCAGCGTAATGAACTCCTGCATGGGTTTGTTACCCGCCATAGCAACCTCAGGCAATCAACCGCCGGTCATGTTCATGAAACGCACCAATTGCGGCGCGTCGTTGGTGTAGAAGTGGTGGCGCTCCGGCTTGAGGTCCATGGCCTTGGCGATCGTGTCCTTGAGCCGCGCTTCATCCTCGGGATGTTCGCGCAGCACCTGGCGCAGATCGACAGAGTGTTCGTTGCCCAGGCACAAGAGCAAGCGCCCTTCCACCGTAACCCGCACGCGGTTGCAGGTGGCGCAAAAATTGTGGCTTACCGGCGAGATGAAACCAACGCGCGTTGGGCTGCCGGCGATGCTGTAGTAGCGCGAAGGGCCAGCGGTCTTCAGCGCCATTGGCGTCAGCGCGTGGCGGGTTTCGATCACCTTGCGCACGTCGTCGTTGCTGCATGTGGTCAGCGCGCGATCGTGGTCGGACATCGCGCCCAGCGGCATTTCCTCGATGTAGGCGATGTTGACGCCAAGCCGCAGCGCGTAGTGTAAAAGATCGAGAATCTCATGCTCGTTGCGGCCCTTGAGAATCACCGCATTGAGGCGGATCGCCTTGAAACCTTGCCCGAGCGCCGCCTCGATGCCGCGCTGCACCTGCGCCAGATCACCCGTGCGGGTCATGGCGCGGAAGCGTTCGGGATCGAGCGAATCGAGACTGATATTGAGGCGGGTGACGCCCGCCTTGCGCAAGGCGGGGGCGAATTTTTCGAGCTGCGAGCCGTTGGTGGTGAGCAGCAGTTCTTCCAGGCCCGCCAAGGCGCCGATGCGCTCGATCAGGCTCAGCACGTTGCTGCGCACCAAGGGCTCACCGCCGGTCAGGCGAATCTTCTTCACGCCCAACTGCACGAAAGCCTGCGCCACCTGAAAGAGTTCCTCCAGCGACAGCACCTGCGAGCGCGGCAGGAAGGTCATTTCCTCCGCCATGCAGTACACGCAGCGGAAATCGCAGCGATCAGTAACCGACAGGCGCACGTAATCGACGCTGCGTCCGTAGCGATCGACCAGGGCGGGAGTGGCGCTGTTGGCAGGGGCGTTCATGGCGGTTCAAGGCGAGATTGGCGCGGCCTGCCATCATAGCGTATCCGCTCTCTGGCAGTACCGCCCCCGGCACAAAATTTGGTAGGCTTCCTGGCTGATTTCAAGACCACCTGTCAGACCACCTGGAGTATCACCCGCATGATCATCGACTGCCACGGCCACTACACCACCGCCCCCGATGCACTCGGCGTCTACCGCGACGCGCAGAAAGCCGCTCTCAAACAAAACCCCAGCCACGCCGGCGAAAAAGGTTCAATCCACATCACCGATGATCAGATCCGTGACAGCCTCGAAAAAGGCCAACTGAAACTCCAACGCGAACGCGGCACCGACCTCACCATCTTCTCGCCGCGCGCAAGCTGGATGGAACACCATGTCGGCAACGCCTATACCAGCAAATACTGGACCGAACATACCAATGAGTTGATCCACCGTGTTACCCAGCTTTATCCCCAGAATTTCGCCGGCGTCTGCGCGCTGCCGCAATCGCCCGGCACCGACCTGAAGACCTCCATCGCCGAGCTTGAGCGCTGTGTGAACCACTTTGGTTTCGTTGGCTGCAACCTCAACCTCGATCCCTCGGGCGGCCATTTCAACTCGCCGCCGCTGGGCGATAAATACTGGTACCCCATCTACGAAAAGATGGTGGAACTCGATGTGCCCGCGATGATTCACGTCAGCGGCTGCTGCAACCCGGCCTTCCACGCCACCGGCTCCTACTACCTCAGCGCCGACACCACCGCCTTCATGCAACTGATGCAGAGCAGCGTGACCAAAGACTTCCCCACCATCAAGTTCATCATTCCCCACGGCGGCGGCGCCGTTCCCTACCACTGGGGCCGCTTCCGCGGCTTGGCCGACATGCTGAAACTGCCGAATTTGAACGAGTTGTTGATGAACAACGTGTACTTCGACACCTGCGTTTATCACCAAAAAGGCATTGATCTCCTGCTCGATGTGATCGACAACAAAAATGTGCTGTTCGCCTCCGAGATGATCGGCGCCGTGCGCGGCATCGATCCAGAAACCGGCTTCTACTTCGATGACACCAAGCGCTACATCGACAACGCCCGCATCAGCGAACAGGAAAAAGCCAACATCTTCGAGCACAACATCCGCAAGGTGTTCAGCCGTCTCAAGGTTTGAGCGGTTTTTTTGCGCCGCCATGTGTCTCACCCTCTCCCCCAGCCCTTCTCCCTCAGTGAGCTTGGCCCCTCACCCGCTTGCGGGAGAGGGCTTGGGGAGAGGGCGTTTGATGACTTTCCTTTCGCGCCTCGCGCTGAGCTTCGTGTTCTCTGGCATGGCGCTGGTGGCCCAGGCGGAGCAAATTCACGTTGCCGTAGCCAGTAATTTCAGCGACACGCTGGCAGAACTCGGTCAACTGTTTCAGGCTGCCACAGGACACGAACTCGTGCTCAGCCCCGGCGCCTCCGGCACGATTTACACGCAGATCACGCATGGCGCGCCGTTCGATGTGTTTTTTTCCGCAGATGAAGCACTGCCACAGCGGCTGTTGCAGGAAGGCTTGGCAAGCCAGACCGGCCTCTATGCGCGCGGCGCGCTGGTGCTGTGGAGCCAGAATCCCGCCTTGGTGGATGCCGATGGCACCGTGCTGCGTAACGGCAACTTTCGCCATCTCGCCTTCGCCAATCCAGCGCTGGCGCCCTATGGCGTGGCGGCGCAGGAAACGCTCACCGCGCTCGGCCTCTGGCAGGAGTTGCAAGGCAAGCTGGTGCAAGGCGAGAACATCACGCAAACCCTGCAATTCATTGCCAGCGGCAATGCCGAACTCGGTTTCATTGCCGCCTCGCAATACGTGGCGCTCGCCGGCCACGGCAGCGCGTGGGCTGTGCCCGCCGCGCTCTATACGCCGATCCGTCAAAGCTATGCACTGCTGCAGGACAACCCCGCGAGCCGCGCGCTGCTGGCGTTTTTGAACACGTCCGCAGCACAAGCGCTGCTCGAGCGCTCCGGCTATTTGTTACCTCCCTGATTGTTACCTCTCTATTGTTACCTCTCTGATTGTTACCCTCCTGAGCAACGCGCAAGATGCTAGCCCCCGCCGATCTCACCGCCCTGTTGCTGACGCTGCGCCTGGCGCTGTTCACCACTGTGCTGCTGCTGCTCATCGGCGCGCCGCTGGCCTGGTGGCTGGCGCGCAGCCGCTGGCGCGGCAAATTTCTGCTTGAAGCGCTGGTGGCCTTGCCGCTGGTGTTGCCGCCCACGGTGTTGGGGTTTTATTTGCTGCTCGCGCTCAGCCCGCGCGGCTGGTTCGGCCAGATCAATGCCGCGCTCGGCTTCGCGCCTTGGGTGTTTTCCTTCAAAGGGCTGGTGGCCGGCTCGGTGGTGTATTCCCTGCCCTTCGTGGTGCAGCCATTGCAAGACACGTTCCAAAACATCGGCACACGCCCGCTCGAAGTGGCCGCGACACTGCGCGCCGGGCCCTGGGATCGTTTCGTGCATGTGGTGCTGCCGATGGCGCGCGCCGGTTTCATCACCGCGGCGATGCTCGGTTTTGCGCATACGCTCGGCGAATTCGGCGTGGTGTTGATGCTGGGCGGCAATATTCCGGGGCTCACGCAAGTGCTGTCGATCCGCATCTATGACCAGGTGGCAGCACAGCAATACGCGCAGGCGCATGTGCTATCGGCCGCGCTCTTGCTGCTGTCCTTCGCCATCCTGCTGGCTGTGTACGGCTTGCGCGGGCGGCTGCGCTTCGTGCGATGACCTCCATGCTGCGCATCCGCCAACAACTCGCGCGCGGCAGTTTCGCGCTGCCCGTGGACCTTGCTCTGCCGCTCACGGGCATCAGCGCCTTCATGGGCGAATCGGGCACCGGCAAAACCTCACTGTTGCGCGCCATCGCCGGGCTCGACCGCCATAGCGGCGGTGAAGTGCTGCTCGGCGATCTTTGTTGGCAAAACGCGCAGCATTTTTTGCCCGTGCATCAGCGTGAACTCGGCTACGTGTTTCAGGAAGACAATCTTTTTCCGCATCTCGATGTGCGCGGCAATCTCACCTTCGCCGCGCGGCGCAGCGGCGCGAGCGCACAGGAAATGGCGCAGCTTGTCACACGTCTGCAACTGCAAGAACTGCTCGCCGCCCACACCACGCAACTCTCCGGCGGTGAGCGTCAGCGCGTGGCCTTGGCGCGCGCGCTTCTGACCAAACCGAAACTGCTGTTGATGGATGAACCTTTATCCGCGGTGGACGCCACCTTCAAATCCGCCTTTCTGCCGCAATTGAAACGTTTGGTCCAAGACCTGCGCATCCCGCTGCTGTATGTCAGCCACTATGCCGACGAAGTGGCACAACTGGCCGACACGCTGGTGCTGTTTCGCAAAGGCCAGGCGCCGCTGTGCGGTCCGTTGGCGGCACTCTTCACCGATCTCACCTTGCCGCTCGCCCGGCGCGCGGACGCGGAGGCGGTGCTGGACGCCGTGGTACGCGGCTATGAAGGCAACTATGGCCTCTTGCATCTGCATCTCGATGGCACACAGGCCGTGCTGAAAGTCAGTGGCCGCGCGCTGCCCATCGGCACGCCGGTGCGCCTGCGGGTGATGGCGCACGATGTCAGTCTGACCTTATCGCGGCAACTAGACACCAGCATTCTCAACATCTGCCCTGTCACGGTCAGCGCCATCGACAACGGTGCGGATGCACAAGTTACCGTGCTGCTCGCACTCGGCGCTTCATCCCTGTTGGCGCGCATCACGCGCAAATCAGCGGAGCATCTGCGCTTGTGCGTCGGGCAAAGCCTTTACGCGCAGATCAAAGGCGTGGCCTTGTTGTACTAGAAGTTGTTGTACTAGAAGTTATTGTACTGAGATTGTTGTGCTGAGATTGTGGTACTGATTTTTTGCAAAAAATTCCCATGGAGATGTAGCACATGAATGACGGCGTGCGTGAATATGTATACCAGCCCAAATGGACGGCGATCGTGCTAGGCGCATTGTTTTTCGGACTATGCGCCGCGGTGCTCGGCGCGGCAGCCACGAACAATGACCGCGGCCTCATCATCAACGGCAGCCTCGAACTGGGCCAGAGCGCTGCAACAACCTTTTACTGGATTCTGAGCGCACTCAGCGCCGGGTTTGTCATTCTCTCTGCCTTCCTCGCCTACCACCGGCTGACATTCCAACAGCGCTTGGTGTTCAGCGCCACGGCGCTGAGCGCCCCGGCTTCACGCTGGTCACGTAAGAAGCAGACAATCGCCTACCGCGACATCACCGCTTTGTCTCAAGCCAAAGTCAGCGGCCAGACCTTCCTGTACCTCACACACACCGGCGGCAAATACACCCTCGCGGCCGCCATGCTGCCTTCCAAAACGGCGTTCACGGAAGTCTGTGAATTGCTGACCACCCGCATCGCCGCGGTACGCGCCGATGCACAATTATAAATTCATCATTCCATAAATTATTGCGCACCTCATGCTTCTCACCCTGACCCTGTTCTTCCTTTCCGCGGGCGCGATCTATGTTGCCTGTGAGTATTTCGTCAACGCCGTCGAATGGTGCGGCAAACGCCTCAACCTGGGCGCGACAGCCGTGGGCTCGGTGCTGGCGGCCTTCGGCACCGCGCTGCCGGAAAGCGCCGTAACGTTCATGGCGGTGGTATTTGGCAACACCCCGGCACAGAAAGACCTCGGCGTTGGCGCGGCGATGGGCGGCCCCTTGGTCTTGGCAACCTTGGCCTATGCGGTGGTTGGGCTTGCGCTCATTTTCAACCGGCGGCGCTTACAGCGGGAATCGCTGCAAGTGCAGGTCGATCACACGCGGCTACGCCGCGATCAGGCGGCGTTTCTCTTGGTGTTCGTGGTGAAGGTGACACTCGGGTTGGTCGCGTTCGCCATCAAGCCCTGGCTGGGCGTGCTGTTCTTGGCGGCCTATGCGGTTTATGTCTGGCGTGAAATTCAAGACGCCGATACCGCGCCTGAAGAGGAAGCCCTGGAGCCGCTCAAAATCCGTCCCTCCGCCCTTGTGCCTTCCTTGGGCTGGGCGAGCTTGCAAGCGCTGCTGGCCTTGCTCGTCATCGGCTTCGCCTCCCACACTTTCGTCGCTCAACTCGACGCCATCGGCCTAACGCTGAACTGGCCGCCGCATTTGGTGGCCCTCTTGCTCAGCCCCGTAGCCACCGAATTGCCCGAAACCATGAATGCGCTGATCTGGGTGCGCCAAGGCAAAGAGCGGCTGGCGCTCGCCAATATTTCCGGCGCCATGATGATTCAGGCTACCATTCCAAGCGCACTGGGCATCTTCTTTACGCCGTGGCGTTTCGATGCGCCCTTGCTGGCCTCTGGTGTCATCACCACGCTGGCGATCGCGTTTCTGTGGCGCCTGTTCCGGCGCGGCACGGTCGATAGCCGCGCGCTGGTGGCGGTAAGCAGTCTGTATGGTGTGTTCGCGGTGCTGGTGGTACTTTACTTCAATTAAGCCAATTAGGCCGGAGCGATTCGGATGCGAATCTTCATAGTTTTATTGTTTGCCATGTTGGCCGCTTCAGCGACTGCCGATGAACGGCGAATAGCCGTAGATTTTTACTGCTTATCTGAAGTAATAGACGATTTATCTGGAGAAATAAATGATGGGATTCATCTGGTGTACCGTACCTTCATAGATACGCCCATTCCGTGGATCACAGCTTACGTCAAATACCAAAACTCACCGGAACCCATTGCGCTGGTTCTGAAAAGCGAGCTGGACGAAGAAATTGCAGAAAGCAGACCTTGGCAATCCACGTACACCTGGCTTGAATCCGTGGATGGAGAATTTACAGGGGAATACGAAGTAATGAGCCAAGGCGCCATTATTTACAACTTTGTGTACAAAAATTATCGCAATGGCCAAGTCACTTACTTTTTTTCAGACCTCCCTGCATACGATGTAGAACAAGGACAATGCACCTGGGAGTAGTAAAAGGCAGGAGTAGTAAAAGGGCAGGCGCGAGGGCCTGCCCTTACCACGCAAACGCTCAAAGCGTTGTACGTATTTAGCGCTACGTGTTTAGCGCTCAGGCGAACTTGAGTACGCGCGGGTTTTGCGCGGTGGCGCCATTGACCGGAATCTGGCGCGGCTTCATTGCTTCGGGAATTTCGCGTTCCAGATCAATGTGCAAGAGGCCGTTGGCCAAAGTGGCGCTCGTCACCTTCACATGCTCCGCCAAACGGAATTGGCGCTTGAAGCTGCGTTCGGCGATGCCTTGATGCAAATAGCTGCGCTTGGCCTCGTCTTCCTTCTGCGCGCGGGTGGCAGCAACGGTCAAGGTGTGGCTCTCGCTTTCCACGCTGATTTCATCTTCAGCGAAACCGGCCACGGCCATGGTAATGCGGTATTTATCCTGCTCCAGCAACTCGATGTTGTAGGGCGGATAACTGGGTTGGCTGTGATCCTTGTTGAGGTTGTTCAGCAAGGAAGCCAAGTGGTCGAAACCAACGGTGGAGCGGTACAGCGGGGCAAAATCGAAGGTCATATCAATATCCTCAGTGAGCGATACGTTAAAGAATGAAACCCGTCCACCATGGACCGGGCCTCGTGCCGGCGCTCGCAGGAGCCGCCGTCACGTTCGCTTAAGTTGGGACGCGCAGGGATATTTCAAGGAAGCGCCAGCATCAAAACCCGATTTTCTGCCCCGGATAGGGAATTTCAGTGGCGATCTTCTTTTCCTGCCACAGCTTCTGCGCCAGGGCATCGAGCGCATCCGGCTCGCCATGCACCAGCATCACGCGCGGCGCATCGCGGAAATGCGAGATCCACTCCACCAGTTCGCTCTGCCCCGCATGGGCGGAAAAGCCGCTCAGGATTTCAACACGCGCGCGTACCGCGAATTCGTCGCCGAACATGGTGATGATTTTGGCGCCGTCGGCGATGCGCCGGCCCAGTGTGCCGCGCGCCTGAAAACCCGCGAACACGATAGTGTTACGTGCGTTCCAGATTCGCTGCTTGAGGTGATGGCGGATGCGCCCGCCGGTACACATGCCGCTGCCCGCGATGATGATGGCGCCATGCGTCACCCGGTTGATGGCGCGCGATTCGTCGGGTGTTTTGGCGTAGCGCAGTTGCGGCACCAGGTGTTTCATCGAGGCCACCTTGAGGCGGCAGCCGTCTTCGGGATCGAGCAGATCGGAGCAACTTTCGTACACCTGCGTTATTTCGATCGCCATCGGGCTGTCGAGAAAAATCTGCCAGTGATCGAGCTTGCCTTCATCGTGCAGTTGGCCCAGGTAGTAGAGGATTTCCTGTGTGCGGCCCACCGCGAAGGCTGGAATCAGCACATTGCCCTTTTTCGCCCAGGTGTCGCGCAGCACTTTCTCGAACTGCCGCAGCGTATCTGGCATGGCTTCGTGATCGCGGTCGCCGTAGGTGCTTTCCATCATCACCAGGTCCGCGTGTTCGAGCATTTCGGGGTCGTTCATCAAGACAGAATTGCGCTTGCCAAGATCGCCGGAAAACACCAGCGTGCGCGGATGCTTGCCATCACGGAATTTGAGTTCGACGATGGCCGAGCCAAGAATGTGCCCGGCGTCGTGGAAACAGAGGCTGGCGCCTTCTCCCAAGAGCAGGCATTCACCGTAGCGGATCGGCTCGCACAGTGTCAGCACCGTGTGCACATCGCGCTGGGTATAGGCGGGTTTGAGCGCTTTTTCACCGCGGCGCGCGCGGCGCAGATTCGCGTACTCCAAATCCTTTTCGTACAGGCCCTCGGCATCCTTCAGCATGATGCGCAAGAGCCCCGCGGTGGCTTTGGTGCAGTAGATCGGCCCTTTGAAACCTTGATGCACCAACACTGGCAAGAGCCCGCTGTGATCGAGATGCGCATGAGACAAAATCACCGTATCGATCGTCTTCGGCGCGAAGGCCAGCGGCATTGTCATGTCGCCCTCGAAATCGCCGCCCTGATGCAGCCCGGCATCGAGCAGCACCCGGCCTAGCGTGGGGGTTTCGAGCAAATAACAGGAGCCGGTCACTTGTTGCGCGGCGCCGAGGAAGGTCAGTGTGGCCATGCGGTATCTCCAGGGGTAGCTCCAGGGGTAGCTCCAGCAAAGAAAGCTGGAATTCTTCATCAACGCCGCATTGTCGGCGTGCGACGATAGTGGCACAAGTTGCCGTGCATGAAGAGCCGCTGGCGAACTTGTGGACGCGCAAAGGGCGGCCCACTACGCTTGCCACGGTCACTATCCTGCTTTGAGACACAACCGCTATGTTTGAGACACAACCGCAATGAGAGTTCTCGTATTCAACCTGGGCAGTTCCAGCCTGAAGTTCGGCATATTCGATAGCGCGCTGGCCGACAACCGCATTTTCAAGGGCGAGTTCGCGGATTTTCAGGGCGAGGGCTGCACGCTGCGTTATCGCGTGGGCGGCGAACACGCTGGCGAGTACACGCGGCGCGAGGCGGCCATGGACTTACCAGGTGCCATCGCGCGCGTGCCAGCGGTGCTGGCGGAATTCGGTTACGCCGCGTTTGGGGCACTGGGGCATCGCGTGGTGCATGGCGGTGAATGGTTTCAGGGAGCAACGCGGATCGACGCCGAAGTTATCGCGCGGATCGAGCAGTGCGCCACGCTGGCGCCGCTGCACAACCCCTTGGCCCTGCTCGGCATTCGCGCCGCCATGGCGCTATGGCCCACCTTGCCGCAGGTGGCGGTGTTCGATACCGCGTTTCACCACAGCATTCCCGACTACGCCCACACCTACGCGGTGCCCACCCTCTGGCGCGAGCGCGGCCTGCGCCGTTATGGCTTTCATGGCACCTCGCATCATTACGTGGCGCTGCGCGTAGCAGAGGCGCTGCAACGGCCCTTGGCGGAACTGCGGCTCATCAGTTGCCATCTGGGCAACGGCGCCAGTGTCTGCGCCATCAGCCATGGCCGTTCACTCGACACCTCGATGGGCATGACGCCGATGGAAGGCTTGGTGATGGGCACGCGCGCAGGCGATGTGGACCCTGGCATCTTCGCGTTTCTGGCGCGCGAATTTGGCCTCGACGCTGCCGCGGTGGAGCAGCAGCTCAATGGCGCCAGCGGCCTCTATGCCCTCACCGGCACCGCAGACCTGCGCCACATCGAACAGCGTGCCACCAGTGGCGAGGCCCAGGCGCAACTGGCTTTGCAGTTGTATGCCTATCGCGTGCGCAAATACATCGGTGCCTACGCCGCGGCGATGGGCGGCCTTGATGCTGTCGCCTTCACCGGCGGCATCGGCGAAAACTCTGCCGACATGCGCCGCCGCATCTGCGAGCGGCTGGAATTTCTCGGGCTTTATCTCGATGGCGACCGCAACCGCGCGCCCGTGCTCGACAACTTCGCAGCGCCCGCGATCCACGCGCTCGATTCGCGCGTGCGAGTACTCGTCACACAAACCAATGAACAGTACATGATCGCGCGCGAAGTGGGTTTGCTGTTGGAGCCACTGTTGCTGGAACCACAGTTACTGGAACCACAGTCGCCACAGCCCAACGCCGTGCAAATTCCTGTCGCCACCTCCGCACGGCATGTGCATTTGTCGCAGAACGCGGTGGAAGCGCTGTTCGGCGCGGGCCATCACCTCACCTTGGAACGCCACTTGAGCCAGATCGAAGGTTGGGCCGCGGTTGAAACCGTGGAACTGATCGGTCCAAAAAATAGTTTCAGCAAGGTGCGCGTGCTGGGGCCGGTGCGCCCGCAAACCCAGATCGAAATTTCCCACACCGACACCTTCACGCTCGGCATCGACGCCCCGCTGCGGGATTCTGGTGTGTTGGACAACACGCCGCTGATACGCCTGCGCGGCCCTGCTGGCGAAATCACCACGCCGGGCCTGATCGTGGCGGCACGCCACATTCACCTCAATACCAGCGATGCAGAACGCTTTGGCCTGTGCGACGGCGACCGCGTAGACGTGAAACTGGCGCAAGGCGAACGCGCTGTGTCATTCGCCAATACCTTGGTGCGCGTGAAAGACACTTACGTCAGCGAAATGCACATCGACACCGACGAAGCCAACGCCGCGGGGCTGGCACAGCGCACCTGGGGCGAGTTGCTGTTGCCTCCTCGCACGCCGCGCGGGCGCGGCAATCAGCCCGCCTGACGCCGCAGCGGCGCTTGCGGCAAGGTGTCATCGTGCAGCAAGGTGTGCAGGTTCTTGATGCGCAGGTTGCGGCGATCGACTTCCAGCGCGCCTTCCAGTTGCAACTGCGTGAACAAGCGGCTGACCGTTTCCAGCGCCAGACACAGGTAATTGGCGATGTCGGTGCGGCTCATGCAGAGCCGGAATTCAGTGGCGGAAAAACCGCCCAGCGCCATGCGCCGCGACAAATCCGCCAGAAAGGCGCCAAGCCGCCCCTTGGCTGTCATCTTGCCCAGCGCGAAAAACATGTCGTGATCGCGGCTGATGGTACGGCCCATCAGCTTCACCAGCCCCAGCATCATGTGCGCCGACCACGCGCGCTGCGTGGCGTCTTGCCCTTCCGTGCCAACGCTTTCGCCACATAAGGCTTCCAGCGGCACCCGGCACACACTGCTGGTGTCGAGTGCTTCCACATATTCCTTGTGCGTGCCGTCTTCGATGCCATCCATGCCGAAGAATTCACCCGGCAAGTAAAAACCCGTCACCTGCATGGCGCCCTCGGCATCAATGGTATAAGACTTGAAAAAGCCTGATCTGGCGACATAAATGCCCTCGAACTTGCTCCCCGCCTCGAACACGGCCTTGCCCGCCTTCATCACGCGCTGCATCGGCTGACCTGCCACGCCCGCCGCATCGGGCCTGCCACTGGCGGGGCAGTGCGCCACTTTGGCGCAAGACTGACACGCGCCAGGGCGTTCCTGACGCTCACGATTCAGGGTGATGATATTGCTCTGCATGTTGCTCTGGGTGCTGCTGCTATAGGTGTTGCTGTGGGCGCTGCTGGCGATATCCATGACGAGTTCCTGGTTGCGGTCTTGGTGGGAAATCTATAAAAGGGGCGCGCTGGCCTGTATCCGTAGTTTCCTCTAAGTATTTCTACGTAGGTTTATCGCCGCAGCACAGGTAAGATGCCGCCAGACACTGGCAGCACTCCTCAGCACAGCGAAACAATTGCACGGCGACACAAGAGCACGGCGCAACCATGGCACGGCGAAACACATGACAGACAACACTCCCTTGGCGGCGAACCCGCTTGCAACCGACGCGCCACGCCGCCTCCTGCACGATCTCAACCAGCCGCTGACGGCCATCGGCAACTACGCCCAGGCCGCTTGCCAGTTGCTCGACCAAGGCGTACATGATCCTGCGCGCTTGCGCACATTGTTTGAAAAAATCGCGCAACAGGGCCAGCGCGCCAGCGCGCTCACCCACGAACTTGGCAAGACGCTTGCCGCCTCGATACCAGAAACCCGCCGCCCTGCCGATGAAACCCGCAGTACTTGAACAAACGGTCTACGTGATCGACGACGACGAGGCGGTGTGCGACTCCCTCGGCATGTTTCTGTCCGCCGCGGGCTTCGCTGTCCGCACCTATGCCGATCCGCTGCACTTTCTCGCCGAGCCGCATCAACGCTTTACCGGCTGTCTGCTGCTCGATCTGCGCCTGCCCGCGCTCTCCGGCTTGCACTTGCAGCAAGCGCTCAGCGCCGTGGGCTCCACGTTGCCGATCATCTTCATCACCGGCCACGGCGACATCAGCAGCGCCGTGCAAGCCATGAAGGCGGGCGCGTTCGAGTTCCTCGAAAAACCGTTTTCTCACACCAGCCTGCTCGAACACATTCGCCGCGCCTTCACGCTGGATAGCCAGCGGCGCCAAACCCTGAACCTCCAGCACCAGGTGCGCGAATGGCGTGCCACGCTCACGCCGCGCGAAAACGAGGTACTGGAACGCATCATCGCGGGCAAAGCCTCGAAGGTAGCCGCGCTCGAGTTGGGCTTGAGTCAACGCACCGTGGAAATCTACCGCGCCAACATCATGCGCAAGATGCACAGCAAATCCGTGGCGCAACTGGTCAGGATGCTCAGCGACACCAGCATCGATCCCGAGGGCGCACCGTAACATGCGCGAGCACGCCCCTTTCTCCTGTGGTGAACACGATGTGGCGCTCTTGGCCAGCATCGCGCAGGAAATGCGCGATGCCATCATCGTGCATAGCCGCGATGGCGCAATTCGCATCTGGAACCGGGGCGCGCAAATGCTGTTCGGCTATCCGCCTGAGGCCGCGCATGGCCTTGGCATAGACACGCTGATCGCCCCCAACGACCGCCGCGCTTACGCGGCGTATCTGGCACAACTGCCTCCTGGCGCGAGCGGTGCGCCGCTGGAAATTCGCGTGCTCACCCGCGCCGGGCTGCACTGTGATCTGCAACTCACCGCCACGCTGTTGCCGCACAGCGGCGACCGCCCGCCCGTGGTGGTTGCCATCTTCCGCGACATCAGCGCGCAGAAAAGCATCGAGAACAAACTGGTGGCGCTGATCGAATCCACGCCAGACCCTTTCATCCTCGTGGCGGCGGACGAACGCATTCAGCGCGTGAACCGCCAGGCAGAGCTGCTGTTCGGCTATGAGCGCCAGGAATTGATCCAGCAATCCTACAAAATACTGGTGCCCGAACGTTTCCGCCGCCAGCACGATTTCTACACGCACAACTATCAAGTGCGGCCCGTCATGCGGCAGATGGGCAGCGGGCTGGAACTGTGCTGCCTCACGCGCGCGGGCGAGGAAATTCCCGTGGAAATCGGCTTGAGCCCAGTCGTCACCCAAGGCGAAACCACGATCATGGTGCGCTTTCGTGACATCCGCGAACAAAAGCGAGAACAAGCGCTGTTACAGCAGGCGCGGCAACGCGCCGACGAAGCCAATCGCAGCAAGTCGCGCTTTCTTGCCGCCGCCAGTCACGACCTGCGCCAGCCGCTGCAATCCATCAGCATGAACCTCGGCGTGCTCGGTAATGACCTGAGCCAGGACGACAAAGCGCGCGTCATCGCGCAAACGCGCATGGCGCTCGATACCACCAACAAGCTGCTCAATTCGCTGCTGAACATCACCAAGCTGGAATCCGGCAAAGTGCAGCCGGAAATCACCCGCTTTCCGCTCGCCGCCGTGCTGGAGCGGGTCTACAACACCGAAAGCCAGCAGGCGCGCAAAAAAGACCAATCGTTCTCGTTACGCCGCTCATCGCTCAGCGTCAACTCCGATCCGGTACTGTTGGAACAGTTGCTGACCAATCTCGTCGCCAACGCCATTCGCTACACACCGCCGCGCGGCCATATTCTGCTCGGGTGTAGAAGGCGCGGCGCTCAGGTTCGCATCGACGTGCTCGACAACGGCCCCGGCATCGCGGTGGAAGCGCTCGACTACATCTTCGACGAATATCGCCAAGTGGAACACAGCCGCCGCCCCGGCATGGGGCTCGGGCTGGGCCTCTCCATCGTCAAGCTGGTGGCTGAACTCTTGCATCTCAAACTCGAAGTCAGCTCGACACCGGGCAAGGGCTCCTGCTTCAGCGTCGTGGTGCCGCTGGCGAGCGCGGGAGTGCACAAGGCGCGCCAGGAAACAGCAGCAGCAGAGCAGCCACGCCGCCTCACCGGCACACTGCTCCTGATCGACGACGATGAAGCCGTGCTGGATGCCACAAGCCTCTTTCTCGAAATCTGCGGCTTCACCGTACTCCCCGCCCGCGACCCTGCCACCGCCATGGCCGCGCTCGCCACCACCACGCCCGACCTCATCGTGACAGACCACGGCCTGGCGCAACAGGAAACCGGCCTCGACCTGCTCACGCGCATCAGAGATCACCTCGGCTGCGAGGTTCCCGCCATCGTCATCACCGGCGATACCTCGTTACAGCGCCACCTTGCAGAAGCGCAACCACGGCTGGCGGTAGTTTGTAAACCGATTGATCCACAAGCCTTGCTACTGCTGATTCAGCAGCAGCTTGGGTATGTTTGAAACCTTTTTGCAAACAAACGCTCAGTATTTGCTATAGCGTTGCTCGCAACTTAGAGCGTTTTTGATTCAATCTTGGGGACCACCCCGTCCGCCTACGGCGTCCACCCCTCCACAGGAGGGGAATTTATCTC
>JAIRJU010000156.1 GCA_031260485.1 Pseudomonadales bacterium
GAACCGCGGCGGCTAATTGTTCAACGGTGATTAAACAGTTGTCTTGAGGTTGTAAGTATGTCGCTTCAAAGCCTTGGCGCTCTAATTCACGCATGGTATCCAACACGGCTTTGTGTTCGGTCTTTACCGTAATAAGGTGTTTTCCACGGGTTTTATAAAACTGCGCAGCCCCTTTAATCGCCAAGTTATTGCTTTCTGTTGTGCCTGACGTCCATACGATTTCACGCGGATCGGCATTGCAGAGATCAGCCACATGCTGCCGCGCCGCTTCCACTGCCTCCTCGGCCTTCCAGCCGAAAACATGCGAACGCGAGGCAGGATTGCCGAAATTCCCGTCCTGGGTCAGGCATTGCATCATGAGCTTGGCCACGCGCGGATCGACCGGGGTGGTGGCGGCGTAATCGAAATAGATAGGCAACATGCGTTTACTCCCTGCGGGTTCCAATTCCAGTTAATTCCAGTAGTGTCTAATTTCAAAACCAGCGCTCACAAGCTGCTGGTGACGATGGTGTCGAGGTGCTTGAGGCGGCTCTGGCGCGCAGTCTGGCTGCGCGCGATCTGCGCCACTTCGCGCTTGGCGACGAGATCCGCCAGCGTGATGCCGCTCAAAAAGGCGTGAATCTGGTCGCTCAAGTCTTGCCACAAATGATGTGTCAGGCAGGTTTCACCCTGATGGCAATCGCCCTTGCCGCGGCACTTGGTGGTATCGAGCGATTCGCTCACCGCGTCGATGATCTCCGCTACGTGGATATCGCTCTCATCACGTCCAAGGAGATAACCGCCGCCCGGCCCGCGCACGCTGCTCACCAGCTTGCGCTGGCGCAGCTTGGCGAACAATTGTTCCAGATAAGACAGCGAAATGTCCTGGCGCTGGGAGATGTCGTTCAAATTCACCGGCCCTTGGCTGGAATGAATGCTCAGATCCAGCATCGCGGTGACGGCGTAGCGGCCCTTTGTTGTCAGACGCATGACTGTGCTACCTGCATAGTGATCTGCATAACGATCTGCATGATGAAAACGGCGCGCATGATGCCATTATCCGAGCTTTTCAGTCAAGTATTTAGCCCAGTGTTGCACTCAGGTATTGCGCTGCTCGCGCTTGGCCAGCGCGGTCTCGGTGGCGGTAAGAATGCCGCGCAGGATGTTGACTTCCATGCGGTCGGGCTGAATGCGTTGATACAAGCGGCGCAGACGGCGCAGCAGTTGGCGCGGGTTGTTGGGGTCGAGAAACTCGATCTGGATCAGCACCTGTTCCAAATGCGCAAGATAGCGATCCAACTCCGCCACGGTCGCGGGCAGTTGGTCCCAATCCAGCGCAGATGCTGCGAGCACAGGCCCGGCCTGGAGCGCGGCCTTGCGCAATTCATAGCAAAGCACCATCACCGCTGCCGCCAGATTCAGCGAGGTATAGTCAGGATTCACCGGAATATGCACGTGATAGTGACAAAGATGCAGTTCCTCATTGGAGAGGCCGCTGATCTCGCGCCCAAACACCAGCGCCACGTCCTGCGTGGCCCGCACCCCTTCAATGCGTGCCGCGGCGGCAACAGGATCCAGCAACTGCACCGGCATGTTGCGCAGACGCGCGCTGGTGCCGATTACCAGATGGCAGCCCGCAATGGCCGCTTCCAGCGTTGGCGCTACCACCACACCATCGAGCACATCGAGCGCGGACGCCGCCATGGCCACAGCCTCGCGCGCTGGCCACGCCTTGGCCTGCGGGTTGACCAATACCAGGCGCGTAAGGCCCATGTTCTTCATGGCACGCGCGGCCGCACCAATGTTGCCGGGGTGAGAGGTTTCCACCAGCACGATGCGCAGCTTGTCGAAGTTAGGGGCGGTGTCGGGCGTGGTCACGGGTTGGGGCGCGGAGGTCCAAAGGGGGCGCCATGGTAAAGAAATCCGCGCGGCATTTCACCCCGGCCCCCGCCCTTTGCTATGATGCGCCCCCTCGCCGCGGCGAGGCTTTCCCGCTCTTTTTTCCCATTACCTTGTTTCTTCCCCCTCTAAGTAGAGAACTCTTGCGTGCATCCGATCATCAACATCGCCCTGCGGGCCGCCCGCGAAGCCTCTACCCTCCTGGTTCAGGCCCATGCCCGCCTCGACCGCGTGAAGGTCTTTGAAAAAGGCCCCAACGACTTCGTTACCGATGTCGATAAAGCCGTGGAAGAAACCCTCATCCACCACCTGCGCAAATCCTATCCCGACCACAGCTTCCTCGCCGAAGAAAGCGGCAGCATTGAGGGCAACGACAAAGACACGGTGTGGATCATCGACCCCATCGACGGCACCCGCAACTTCATCCTCGGCCTGCCGCACTTCTGCATTTCGCTAGCCTGCGTGCAGCGCGGCAAGTTGCAACACGCGGTCATCATCGACCCAATCAAAGGCGACGAATTCAGCGCCAGCAAAGGCGGCGGCGCGCAGGTCAACGGCAACCGGATGCGCAGCGGCGCGCGCACCAAGCTGGAAGGCGCTACCATCAGCCTCAGTTGCGCCAGCACACTGCGGCACCAGGAACAACAAGCCGCTTTGCAACAACGCCTGCTCGGCGTGGCGGGCGCGCTGCGCATCAGCGGCTCCACCGCGCTGGACATGGCCTACGTCGCCGCTGGCCGCCTCGATGCCGGCTGGACCCACGGCGCCAAAGCCTGGGACACCGCTGCCGGTATACTGCTGATCCAGGAAGCCGGCGGCCTGGTGAGCGACCTCAGCGGCAATCCCGATTGCCTCCACAGCGATACCTTGGTTTATGCCAACCCGAAATGTTTCAAGGCGCTGTTGAAGCTGGCTTCGGAAAAAAGCTGAGAGTGCCGGTTTTTAACCCATGATTTTTTATCAATCACAAGGAGAAAGGAGCAGTGGCAGATAGCAGGCTCACCCGCATTGGTGTCTTTTACGACGGAAATTACTTCTTTCACGTAAGCAACTACTATGCTTTCAATCATCAACGCAAAGCGCGTATCGACGTATCTGGGCTGCACAACTACATTCGCAGAAAAGTCGCGGAAAACGAGCGATCCGACGAGAAATATTGCCAAATCGTGGATGCGCACTATTTTCGGGGAAGGCTGCGCGCTCAAGATGCCGATGAACGCGATCTACTGCTCAAAGAGCGCGCATTTGACGACATCCTGAGCCGTGAAGGCGTTACCACCCACTATTTGCCTCTCGGCCCGTTCGGCGAAAAGGGCATAGACGTTTGGTTGGCGCTGGAGGCTTATGAACTCTCTATCTATAAACGCTTCGATGTCGTGGTGTTGATTGCAGGAGACGGAGATTTTGTACCGCTCGTGCGCAAACTCAACACCATCGGCACCAGAATGATGCTCTTGGCCTGGGATTTCAAATTTACCAATGCAAATAATGTAGAACACGAAACCAAAACCGCACAAACTCTTATTGAAGAAGTGACTTACCCGGTGCTGATGCACCAAGTCATAGACGATAGATCACTGCGCAACGACCCAATAATCAACGGATTATTCGTGCGCAAGCCCGAATTTACCGTTAGAACAGCGCCGCCTCCTGCACCCACCGCTACGCAACAAGCTTCTAATACGCAACAAGCTTCTAGTACACAACAAAGCTCTAGTACGCAACAAACGTCTAGTAATAGCACCACCATTGCCACCGCAGATACCACCACACCCAGGAAAGGTTACATTCATGGCCTCAAGGAAGGCTATGGTTTCATCGCGCCTGAGGACGACAGACAAAGCAAGCCGCTGTTTTTCTTCCATGCCGATATATTGAACGCGGAATTCAATGATCTGCGCGATCACGATAAAGTTGAGTACTATCTTAGCCTAAACGAAAGAGGTCCATGCGCAGTGAAAATTCGTCTCTTGGTAGGAGATGAAGAAGACTAAAACCGTGTTGAGCCACCCTCACCTCCTTTGAGGTACTGTTACTCTGCAAGCGCCGTTTGCCTGATAGATTCATCGACGAGAGCAAAAGAGCAGCCCATGTTAAAACGCGCAAAATGCCCTATGCCGCCCTACGTGCAAGCCGCCTTGGAAACACACGCGCTGCAAGATGCCTACAAGGCGCGCCCGCCTTACCAGCAAAATGACTATCTCAGGTGGATCAGTAGCGCCAAGCTGGAAGCGACTCAACAAAAGCGTCTCGGCCAAATGCTTGTGGAATTACGTGATGGAAAAACTTATATGAACATGATTTGGCCTGCTGGCCGGTCATGACATTGCCTTCGTCCCGCACGGCTACGCCGTCATTTACCTGCTGCCCCATCCTCTGCCACATGTTCATCTGAGGTTACTGACATGAAATACCGCACTCTCGGCCACAACGGCCCTCTTGTTTCCGCGCTTGGGTTGGGCTGCATGGGCATGAGCGAGTTCTATGGCGCGCATGATGACGCGCGCTCCATCGCCACCATTCACCATGCGCTCGATTGCGGCCTTACCTTGCTCGATACCGCCGACATCTACGGCCCCTACACCAATGAAGTGCTGATCGGCAAAGCCATTGCGGGGCGGCGCCATCAGGTATTCATCGCCACCAAATTCGGCATCGTGCGCGACCTGGCCAATGCCGCGGCGCGCGGCATTGATGGTCGTCCTGAGTATGTGCGCGCCGCTTGCGAGGCGAGCTTGCAGCGCCTGGGCGTGGATCACATTGATCTTTATTACCAGCACCGCATCGATGCCCGTGTGCCGATCGAAGATACCGTCGGCGCCATGAGCGAGTTGGTGCAACAGGGCAAGGTGCGTTATCTCGGCCTTTCGGAAGCCTCGGTCAAAACGCTGGAACGCGCCCACAGCGTACATCCCATCGCCGCATTACAAACCGAATATTCCTTATGGACACGCGATGCAGAACAACAAGGGCAACTCGCTGCCTGCGCGCGTCTTGGCATCGCCTTCGTGGCGTATAGCCCGCTCGGGCGCGGTTTTCTCACCGGCGCCATCCAAAGCCCCGACGATTTCGCCGCCGACGACTACCGCCGTTCCAGCCCGCGTTTTCAAGGCGAGAATTTTCAGAAAAACCTTGCGCTCGTCGCCCAGGTGCAACAACTGGCGCAACAAAAACACTGTACTCCCGCACAACTGGCGCTAGCTTGGGTACTCGCGCGTGGCGAGCACATCATTCCAATTCCCGGCACACGCCGCAGCAGCGCGCTTGACGAAAACCTCGCCGCGCTCGAGGTGACACTCAACGCGGCGGAGCTTGCCGCCATTGATGCCGTGTTCCCGCCTGACGTGGCGGTAGGCGAGCGTTATCAGCGTGCGATGATGCCGCTGTTGAATGCGTGAACTAATGTTGAATGCGTGAACTAATGTTGAATACGCAAACTAATGTTGAATGCGTAAACAATGCGCGCTTGCTTGGCTCACAGTGCAGGCGCCAAGGCAAATAAGTTCACCGGTTTTTTACTCAACGTTTATCAAGCGTTAACAGCCCACTCGCACCATACGCGCCGTGTTCTCCACACGGCGCGCATTTATGATCGATGTCGAAGCTGCGGTCAGCGGTAAGTTTCCACTCCTGGCCAATTCCCCCGCTTTCGTGCGCACACCGGCCTTGGGTTGGCTCAAGCGCCTGCTGCATGAAGCCGAGATCAACGATTTTCTTATCCGCCATTGTGATAGCGGTTTTGAATGGATCGCGCGGGTTTTCGAGCGGCTGGATTTCAGCTACACGGTGAGCGCGCGCGAACGCGCCAACATTCCAGATCGGGGCCGCGTGGTGATCGTGGCCAATCATCCGCTCGGCTCGCTCGATGGGCTGGCACTGCTCAAGCTGGTGGGAGAAGTGCGGCGCGATGTAAAAATCGTGGCGAATGATCTTTTGACCCAATGCAGCCCGCTGAATTCTTTGTTGATTCCGGTAGACAACCTGGGCGGCGGCGCCTCGATCCGCAGTTTTCGCCAGGTGCTCCGCGAACTGGAACAGGAACGCGCGGTGATCGTGTTCCCGGCGGGGGAAGTGTCGCGCGCCAGCCCTACCGGCGTGAAGGATGGCCCCTGGCGCCCTGGATTTTTGCATTTCGCGCGCAAGACACACAGCCCGGTGCTGCCGATTCAAGTGCAAGCGCGCAACTCTCTGCTGTTTTATGGCGCATCGCTGTTATTCAAACCGATCGGTACTTTATTGCTGCCGGATGAAATGTTCAAACAACAGGCGCGGGTGATTCATTTCTGCATCGGCGCACCGATTCCCGTGAAGCAGCTCGAAAGCAGCGATCTGCACGACCGCACCGTGGTCAAGCGCTTGCGCAAACATGTCTATAAATTGCACAAGCCGCACCAATCACGTTTCATCACCGAGCGCACCGTGGCGCATCCAGAACCGCGGCAGCTTTTGCAGCAGGAACTCAAAGCGGCACAGTTGCTCGGCGTTACCCGCGACAACAACGCCATCTACCTGGTGGATTGGCAGCCAGACAGCGCGGTGCTGCGCGAAATTGGCCGCTTGCGTGAATTCAGCTTTCGCAAGGTAGGTGAAGGCAGCGGCAAGACGCGCGATCTCGACGATTACGATTGCTACTACCGTCACCTCGTGTTGTGGGACCGCGAGGCGCTGGAAATCGCTGGCGCTTATCGTTTGGGCGAAGGCAAGCGCATTCTCGCCGCGCGGGGCTTTGCAGGGTTTTATACCAACAGTTTGTTCCACTATACCCAAGACATCCTGCCCTACCTGGAGCGCGGCGTAGAGCTTGGCCGCAGTTTCGTCAGCCCCGCCTATTGGGGCAAGGCGAGCCTGGATTATCTGTGGCAGGGCATCGGCGCGTATCTCGCGCATCATCCCGAGGTGCAATATCTTTTGGGCCCGGTTTCGATGAGCGCGGATTATTCCGGCGCGCTGATGCAGGAACTGGTGTATTACTTCAACACTTATTACAAAGCCAGCACCGAGCTTGCCAGCGCGCAGCGTCCTTTCGCGCTGCCGTGTGCTGTGTCGCAACGTCTCGCTGCGCGTTACACAGGGCAGGATCGCAAGAGCGGTTTCGCTTTGCTGCAAGAAGCTTTTGCCGCGGAAAATCGCAAGATTCCGGTGCTGTTCAAACAGTACGCGGCGCTATTCGATGATGATGGTTTTCAAACGCTGGTATTCAGCCGCGACCCGGATTTTGCCGACTGTCTCGATGGTTTGTGCATGGCAGACCTGCGCAAACTCAAGGCCAGCAAGCGCGAACGTTATGTGACGACCGCTCAAGGCTCCGATGCCAGAGCATCGGCAAACGTCTCCACAGCCCCCTTGCCACTGTACCGCCACGGGGAATACAGCCACGGGGAATACAGCCACGGGGAATGAGCACAAGCAGTTATAGAACTTTTGATTAACAATCGGAGGTAGTCCTATGGCAAAGAGAGCCCACGTCAAGCATCAGCAATACGCTGGCGAGCATGACGGCCACTCTTACACCGACAGCAGGTTCAGCAACTCTACTTTCAACGACGGCAAGTTCAAGGACAGCACGTTCAAGGATAGTAAGTTCAACGACAACAAGTTCAACGACAGCAAGCGAGGCAAAGACCGAGCACGCGGCAAACGCCGCCAGTATGACGAAAACAGCAACATCGTCGATCTCAGCGCCCGTAGCGCCCAGCTCGCCACGGCCTACACCCCCCACCGCAGCAAAACGCCGCTCATCGCGCGCACGCCCGCCCAGCAACGTTACATCGACGCCATCAAACATCACTGCCTGACTTTCGGCATCGGCCCCGCTGGCACCGGCAAATCCTATTGCGCTGGCGCGCTCGCCGCCGAAGCGCTGGAATCAGGCCGCATCGAACGCATCATCCTCACACGCCCCGCAGTGGAAGCGGGCGAAAATCTCGGCTTTTTGCCGGGCGAACTGCAAGACAAGTACGCCGTTTACATCGAAGCCTTCCGCGACATTCTCAACGAGCGCCTCGGCCCCGGCGTGGTCGATTATTGCCTGCGCCATGGCCGCATCGTTGGTGCTCCGCTCGCCTACATGCGCGGCAAAACTTTCAACGACAACACCTTCGTCATTCTCGACGAAGCGCAAAACACCACACCAACGCAGATAAAGATGTTCCTCACCCGCATCGGCGAAAATGCCAAGGTGGTCATCAACGGTGACATCCGCCAAAGCGACATCCGCGGCCCCAACGGGCTGGCCGATGCGCTCGACCGCCTCTGCGGCCTGCCCGGCGTGCACATCCACACCTTTGAGCGCGACGACATCGTGCGCAGCGGCTTGGTGCGCCATATTCTGGATCGCTACGAGGGGTAAGTTCTGCCTGCATCTGGCTAGCCCCCTCCCCAGCTTCCCCCGCAACGCGGGGGAAAGGAGGGGAAAAGGAGACAGCACCAAAGTCCCACTTCTTCACATTCCTTTCTATAATCAGCGGCTCTCTCTCTAGCGCGAGGCCCGCATGAACAGCCTGGACCAACAGGTACTCTCTCAACTCCTCACCTGGCTCAACGCCGGCCGGCGCGCGTGGTTGTGCACCATCGTCGAGACCTTCGGTTCCTCGCCGCGGCCAGTGGGCTCCTTGCTCGCCTGCTGCGAGGATGGCCGCTATGCCGGTTCGCTGTCGGGCGGCTGCGTCGAGGATACCTTGCGCGAGGCGCTGTTCAGCGGGGAATTAGCCAGCAGCAAGCCCGCGCTGATGCGCTATGGCGTCACCGTGGAAGATGTGCTCAAGCTCGGCCTGCCCTGCGGCGGCAGCCTCGAAGTGCTGATTGAACCGCTCACGCCGGAACACGCTCCGCTCTATGCCGAACTCGCCGCCAAGGTGGCGCGGCGCGAACTGATCTGCCGGCGCGTCGATACCCAAAGTGGCGCCTGCACGCTGCTGCCCGCCACGCACCATGCGCCACTGCGGTATGCCGAGGGTGTACTTCTGCATACCTATGGCCCTGCCTTTCAATTGCTGTTGATCGGCGCGGTGCAGGTGGCCTGGTATCTGGCGGAGATGGCGCAGGCGCTGGATTTCCACGTGGAAATCTGCGATCCGCGCCAAGAGCTGGTAGCGCAGGCGCCGCTCAAGCACCTTGCGGTGGTGGCCGCGATGCCGGATGACTGGCTGCGCGGCAAACAACTCGACCAGCACACCGCCGTCATCGCGCTGTGCCACGACCCGCGCATCGACGACATGGCGCTGCTGGAAGCGCTGCCCTCGCAGGCGTTTTATGTGGGCGCGATGGGTTCTAGCCGCACCTCTGCCAAGCGCCGCGAACGTTTGCTGGCGCTCGATCTCAGCGCGGAACAGCTTGCCCGCCTGCACGCGCCGGTAGGGCTCGAACTCGGCAGCAAGACGCCGCCCGAAATCGCCATCGCCATTCTCGCCGAATTGATTCAATTGCGCGCGCCGCTGCGCTCAGGCGCCGCATGAGCGATTCGCGGATTGGCTGTGTGGTACTCGCGGCGGGCTTCGCGCGCCGCTTCGGCACCGACAAGCGCCAGGCTCCGCTGCCCGATGGCGGCACTCTGCTCTCGCGCACCTTGCACAATGCCGCGCCCGCCTTCAGCGAGCGCTTGCTGGTGCTGCACGCTGGCGACACTGAGCTCTGGCAGCACTATGCGCCACAGTGGCAAGCCATCATCGCCCAAGACGCCGCGCTCGGCCTCGGCCACAGCCTGGCCGCCGCGCTACCGTATGTTCAAGAATGGGAAGGCATGGTGGTGGCGCTGGGCGACATGCCCTGGGTACAAAGCGCCACTTACGCAGAGGTGAAAGAGCGCTTGAATGCGCAAACGCTGGTAGTGCCGTATTACCAAGGCCAGCGCGGCAATCCGGTAGGCATCGGCAGGGATTTTTTCGCCGCGCTCGCTGCACCAGAGGGCGAGCTGGGCGCACGGGCGCTGTTCGAGCGCCACGCCAGCGCGCTGGTGCGCTGCACCGTGAATGATCGCGGCATTTTGCGCGATGTCGATGTGCCAGACGATCTGTGAATGCAAGCATGGCACCGCGCAGCGCGACACCCTTCAACTTTTTTAGCCGAGAACTTGCCGCAGGGCTCACCCTTGCCGCGATAGCCATTCCAGAACAAATGGCCACGGCGCGTCTTGGCGGATTTTCGCCACAAATCGGCCTTATTGCCTTCGTGGCGGCAACGGCAGGCTTTCTGCTGCTGGGCAACAACCGGCTGCTGTCGGCAGGCGCGGATTCTACGATTACCCCGATTTTTGCTGGCGCCCTGGGCGCGCTGGGCTTGACAGCAACCCAGTTGAGCGAGGCCGCCGCCGTGCTGGCGTTATTGGTTGGCACCTTGGTTGCCATGGCGGGAGTGCTGCATCTGGGCCGCATCGCCGATCTGCTTTCCAAGCCGGTATTGACCGGCTTTCTCGCCGGGATCGCCGTTCACATCATGCTCTCTCAGGCGCCAGCGGCGCTCGGTATCGCTGCGCCGTCCGGCAAGGTCGCCAACCGGCTTGCCTTGCTGTGGGCCGCACTGCCCACGGCCAATTTGCTGGTGATGCTGATCGCGTTTGGCACTTTCGCTGTGACTTTTTTTATTGAAAAATTCAGTCCAAAACTCCCTGGCGCGCTGCTGGCGCTGGTAATCGCTACTATGCTGTGCGCCGCGTTCGATCTGGAGCAGCACGGCGTCGCTACCTTGGGCGCTTTACCCACTGGCTTGCCCTCACCGCGGCTGCCGCTGACCTCCTTGGCCACGCTGCAAGCGCTGATCGGCCTGAGCTTCACGCTGGCGCTGGTCGTCATGGTGCAAACCGGCGCCACCACGCGGGCCTTCAGCCACGGCGAGAGCGATGTCAACCGCGATTTCATCGGCATGGGCGCGGCGGGCTTTTTGTCTGGGATATTCGGCGCTTTTGCGGTGAACGCCAGTCCGCCGCGCACCGCCGTGGCGCAGGAAGCAGGCGGACGCACCCGCTGGACCAGCGTGGTGGCGGCGCTGGTAACGCTGGCCCTGCTGTGCTTTGGCAGCACGCTGGTGGCGCACACGCCTACCGCGGCACTCGCCGGCATTCTGCTGGCGATCGCCACCCGCCTGGTGCATGTTGCACTCTTGCGCGACCTGCTACGCCGCGCGCCTGAAGAACTGGTGCTGGCGCTCCTCACCGTGGCGCTGATCGTGTTCCTGCCGATCGAGACCGGCGTTACGGCGGCGATTTTTCTGTCCCTGGGGCATGGCCTCTTCAGCATCGCCAGAACGCGGCTCGTGCTGTTCGAACATGTAGCCGGCACCACCATCTGGTGGCCGGTTGCCGCCGCGCGCCTGACCGAGGCCCGCCAAGTGCCCGGCGTGCTGGTGGTGGGCTTTCAAGCGCCGCTCACCTTCCTCAACGCGGAGGATTTTCGCCGCCAATTGCGCCAATGGATTACCGCTGAATGGATTGCCGCTGAACTGAACGCGCCGCGCTTATTGGTGCTGGAGGCGAGCGGCATCATCGAGGTGGATTTCACCGCCGCACAAATTCTCAAGGCCCTGGCGGGGTACTTGCAGAGCCAAGGCGTCACCTTCGCCGTGGCCCGTCTGGAAGCGCTGCGCGCGCAACGCGATTTCGAGCGCTTCGGGGTTAGCGAGGCCATCGGCACGGCATACTTTTTTCGCAGCGTCGCCGAAGCGGTGGCGGCGCTGGGGCCTGAGGGCGATGCGGCAGCGCTGGGCACACCCCAACAACACCATAAACAACACAACAAGCAGCACAACTAGCAGTACAACCCGAGTGGAGACAAACATGCATTTTGAACGAAAGTTTCGTGTGGCCCCCGACAGCAAGCTGCGCCTGCGCGACATCGATCCCAATTACAAAGGATCATTCAATAACGAACAGAACGCCGCCGCCGAAATCGAGTTTTATCGCAAACAGACAGCTCACTTGCAAACGCTGCT
>JAIRJU010000174.1 GCA_031260485.1 Pseudomonadales bacterium
CGGACTCTCTAACTCTCCTAACTCTAAATACATAACTTTTAATAGGAGAGCGCCGTTTCGGTGGACAACTGAAAAGCCGCACCACGCGCAGCCCAAAAAAACCGGCTTTCCAGCAAGGAGGGCCGCGCCATGATCGTCGCCTTGCTCAACCAGAAAGGCGGAGTCGGCAAAACCACGCTCGCCACGCACATCGCGGGCGAGCTGGCGCTACGCGGTCAGCAAGTCATTCTGATCGACGCCGATCCGCAAGGCTCCGCACTCGACTGGACGCAGAGAAGAAGCCAGCAAGGTTTGCCAAGGCTGTTCAGCGCCGTGGGCCTCGCACGCGAAACGCTGCACAGCGAAGCGCCAGAACTCGCCAGACGCGCCGATCACGTCATCATTGATGGCCCTCCGCGCATCGCCGCCTTGGCGCGTTCCGCGCTGCTGGCGGCGGATCGCGTGTTGATCCCGGTGCAGCCCAGCCCCTATGACTTGTGGGCCAGCGCCGAAATGGTGGCGTTGATCCGCGAGGCGCAAATGTTCCGGCCTGAGCTGCGCGCGGCCTTCGTCATCAATCGGCGTGTTGGTGCTACCGTGATCGGGCGCGAAGCGCGGCAATCATTGGCTGAACAGCCGTTGCCAGCAATGCGCGCCGAAGTGCATCAGCGCATCGTGTTCGCCGACAGCGTGGCCGCTGGCCGGCTCGCACGCGAAACTGCGCCCGAGAGCGCGGCGGCGCGTGAAGTCACGGCGCTTACCGATGAACTGCTGCGGTGGCCGACATGAGCCAACGTAACGGAAAACGCATCGCTATCGGTGCGCGTCCACCTGCGAACCCGCACGCCGAGGCGTGGGTTCGCCAAGGTGACGCCGATGGCATTCAGAAAGGCGACCTCTACAGCGCGCGCCTGACCCTCGACATCACACCCGCCATGCGATCGCGCATCAAGGTATCGGCCTTCACGCAAGGCGTGACCGTGGCCGAACTGCTGCGCGCTTTGCTGGCGCGTGAGTTTCCCGAAACCCGCCCGGAGCAATCCCCATGAACACACAGCCCTCAACGGTCGCGGCGGTGCCGCTGACTCGCGTATCGCTCATCTACATCGAGCAGCGCATCAACCTGTATTTGCGCTTGGGCGAACCGATGCACGTCCTGCGGCTTGACCGGCATCGGCGCGTCGCGGTGTTTCTGCCGGGCGCTGTTTTCTGCCGCATCCGGTGGGAAGCCAACAATCACGGCACGATCCGCTGGCAGATCATGGTGATGCAGGCTTGCACGCCATTGGATGAGGCGCAGCGCATCGCCAGCGTGCAGCCCGGCGCGCGCCTATTGCTGCACGCCGGAGGCGAGGCGGCCATGCGTGTCGTGCTGCCGCGGATTGACGCCATCGAAGCGCAAGGCTTCGCGCCCGCAGCCGTGTCGCCCGCGTACTGGCGCACGTTGAGCAATCGGCTGGCCGCACGTCAGCCATTGCCTGAATACACCGCCGAGCGGCACGCCGCCTGGCTGGCTGGGAGGGCACTGGCATGACGAACGCGCTCGCTATCAGCATCTCGCCACATCCTCGCTCGCGCCTGCGCGCTCGCCTCGTGCTGGCGGGCTTGTCCGCCTGCGGCCTTGCTGCGCTGGCCTGGGCGTCCTTCGCGTCACCGCTGCCACGCCTGATCTACAACCCGTCCGACAGTGTGCCGGTCGGCTGGTATCGCGTGGAACCGCTCGACCATCGTGCCGACTCGCTGCCACGTCCGTTGTCCGTGGGCAGCATCGTGTTGACTTCGTTGCCTGCCGACGCTGCCGCGCTCGCTGCGCAGCGCGGCTATCTGCCCGCGAACATTCCGCTGCTCAAACGCATTGGCGCGATCGCGCCGCAATCCGTTTGCGCTTTCGATGGTCTGGTATGGATTGATGGCGTGCCGCTGGCCGCCGTGCTGCGCCTCGACCGGCTGGGCCGGGCGCTGCCGTCCTGGTCGCAATGCCGCCAGCTTCAACCCGGCGAGCTGTTCCTGTTAAACGTGAGCAATCCGGCGTCATTCGACAGCCGCTATTTCGGGCCAGTCAGCGCATCCGCCGTGATCGGTGTTGCGCATCCGGTCTGGTTGAAGGCTCGCCGATGATGGCCGCCGATTCGCTGCGCTTCATCGTGCGTCCCATCGTGCTATCGGGCGTGTTCTCGCGCTGCTCGTCGCCGTGTCGTTGCGCGTGTCGTGCGAGCGCATCCGCGCCGCACGTCGCGCAACATCCGGCGACGCTTTCCCATGTGCAGGCATCTTGCCTTGAACACGCATGGCCCACGGCCATTGGCGTGTTCCCCGGCGCGCTGGCTGCAAGCAGCCTCGCAGCGCGGGGCCGCCGATGCCGGGAGCGCAAGCGGGAGGCAGAGGCGGAAGGCAAGATAAAAGGTCGCGGCACTGACGCGCGCGAAAACCCTGTCTGCACATGGGGGTGGCGCGGCACGCGCCAAAGATCGCCGCGTGCCGCGAAGGTGCGCAATGCCGCGCAGGCATTGACGAAATCGTGTGCTTCACGCGCCGGACTGCGCTGGCGCTGGATGGAGTCTTTGTCATGAGCCAGCGCGACGACAATCCTTTTCGCATCCGTCCCGGTGCGCCGAAACAGCGTGGCGACACCTTCATCAACAAGGTATTGCGTCAGACCGGCAAGGCTGGCGCGAAGCTCGGCAAGACCATCGGCAAAGCGGGCCGGCAACCCGGTTCCCGGCTGGGCCGGGGCCACGTCGCGGCGCGCTTTGCGGGTCAAGGTTTGGGGGCAAATGCCCGGCGCGTCACCATCAAGATGCGGCTGGTCAATCTCGCGCAAGCCGGGCCGCGCTCGACCGCCGCGCACCTGCGCTATATCGAACGCGAAGGTGTTGATCGCCAAGGCGGCGCGGGCCACGCCTACGGGCCGGCCACCGACGACGCCGACCTCGAAGCATTCAAGGAGTGCAGCGCCGATGACCGTCACCAGTTCCGCTTCATCGTTTCACCGGAGGATGCCGAACAGCTTGATGACTTGCGCACCTATACCCGGCACCTGATGAACCGCATGGAATCTGATTTAGGTACGCGGTTGGAGTGGGTCGCCGTCGATCACTGGAACACCGACAACCCGCACACGCACGTCGTGCTGCGCGGCAAGGATGACACCGGCAAAGACCTCATCATTTCCCGCGACTACATCGCACAAGGGATGCGCCTGCGAGCATCGGAACTGGCGACCGAATGGCTGGGGCCGCGCACCGAGTTGGAAATCCAGCGCGCCATGCTGCGTGAAGTCGATCAGGAGCGATGGACGGGACTGGATCGCAGCTTGCAGCGCGAAGCTGGCGACGATGGCTTGATCCGCACCGAACGCTTCGCCGAACCCCGGCTGCAACGTCAGCGGCAAATGCTGATAGGCCGCCTGCAACACTTGCAACGCATGGGCCTTGCCACCGAACAGCAGACTGGCGTGTGGGCCATTCATCAGGATGCCGAATCGACCTTGCGGGCAATGGGCGAGCGTGGCTACATCATCCGCACGATGCAGCGGGCCATGAGCGGCACACAGCGCGAGTTGGCCGTGTTCCAGTCCGGCGAAGATGACCGCGCGATCGTTGGTCGCGTGGCCGGCAAAGGGCTGGCCGACGAGCTGAGCGACAGGGGCTATCTGATCGTCGATGGCACCGACGGCAAGGCGCACTACGTCGCATTGCCGCCGCGCGCCGAACTGGAGCAGTACCCGAGCGGCGCGGTAGTGGAAGTCAAAGGCGCGGCGGACGTGCGCGCCGCCGACCGCAACATTGCCGCGCTGGCCGTTGATGGCGTGTACCGCGCCGATCACCATTTGGCCGTCGCGCAGGGCCAAGCCGCATCAGGCCGCGATCCGCGCGAGGTGGTGGCCGCGCATGTGCGCCGGCTCGAAGCCCTGCGCCGTGCCGGTGTCGTGGAGCGCATGGCCGAAGGAGTCTGGCGCGTGCCCGGCGACTTGGCCGAGCAAGGCCGCCAATACGACGCGCAGCGTCTTGGCGGCGGCGTGGCGGTGGAACTGAAATCGCACCTGCCCATCGAGCGGCAGACGCGCGTGATCGGCGCAACCTGGCTCGACCAGCAGTTGATCGGCGGTGGCAAGGGGCTGGGCGATATAGGCTTTGGCTCCGAAGTCAAAGACGCGCTGCGACAGCGCGCCGACTTCCTCGCCGAACAGGGATTGGCCGAGCAGCGCGGCCCCCGCGTCATCCTCGCCCGCAACCTGCTTGCCACCCTACGCAACCGCGAACTGGCGCAGGCCGTGAAGGACATTGCCGCCGGAACCGGCATGGAGCATCGGCCCGTCGCGGACGGCCAGCGCGTTGCCGGCATCTACCGCCGTTCCGTGATGCTCGCCAGCGGACGTTACGCGATGCTCGATGACGGCATGGGTTTCTCGCTGGTGCCGTGGCGGCCCGTGATCGAACAACGGCTGGGCCAACAGATCGCCGCGACGATGCGCGGCGGTGGCGTGTCGTGGGAAATGGGGCGCAATGTGGGGCGTTGACTTGATTATTTCTATATTTCAATTATGATTGAAATATGGAAACGAAACAGGCAGTCACCGCCCTTGCGGCCATCGCTCAGGAATCGCGCCTCGCGGTGTTCCGGCTACTCATCCAGGCTGGCCCTGCTGGCATGGCTGCCGGGAAGATCGGCGAGGCGACCGGCATCCCGCCGTCCTCGCTGTCCTTTCACCTGAAGGAACTGGCCCATGCCGACATGGTTACGTCGCGGCAACAGGGCCGCTTTGTGATCTACGAGGCGAATTTCTCAAAAGCTGCCGCCCTGGTGGCGTTCCTCACCGAGAACTGCTGCGGGGGCAACCCCTGTATGCCTATCTGCAATCCCGTCTGTACCACTACCGGAGAAAGGTCATCATGAAACGTCTGCATGTGCATGTGTCTGTCGAAAACATGGCGGACAGCATCCGCTTCTACTCGGCTTTGTTCGCGGTCGAACCGACCATTACCAAGTCTGACTATGCCAAATGGATGCTGGACGATCCTCGCGTGAATTTCGCTATCTCGCAGCGCGGCCAGAACAAAGGTCTGGATCATCTTGGCATTCAGGCTGAGAACGCCGACGAGTTGGCCGAACTGGATCAACGCCTGCAAACGGCTGGATTGCCGAATCTGGCGCAACCGGGTAGCAACTGCTGCTACGCCAAATCAGACAAGCATTGGAGCCTCGATCCCAGCGGCATCGCCTGGGAGGCATTCCACACGCTCGACACCATTCCGACCTATGGCGAAGACAGTCAGGCTATCGGCGCGAGTTGCTGTAGTCCTGTCCATCAGCTTGCCGCTGCTGCGGCTCCAAAAACCTCGCGGTGCTGTTGAGTCGTGGAGCAACACATGACCGAAAAAGCCTATAACGTCCTCATTCTCTGCACTGGCAATTCAGCGCGCAGCATCATGGCCGAAGCCCTTATCAACACGATGGGGGAAGGCCGCTTTCATGCCTACAGCGCCGGCAGTCATCCAACGGGCAAGGTCAACCCTTTCGCCATTGAAAAAGCGCAAGCGATCAAGTACCCAACCGAAAATCTGCGCAGCAAGAGTTGGGACGAGTTCGCCACGCCTGACGCGCCGAAGATGGACTTCATCATCACCGTTTGCGACAACGCCGCTGGTGAAACGTGTCCCGTGTGGCCCGGTCAACCCATCTCGGCGCATTGGGGGTTTGCAGACCCCGCCGCCGTCGAAGGCAACGACGACGAGAAACGCCGCGCCTTCGATCAGATCTTCCGGCACATGATGAACCGCGTCCGCCTGTTCGTGAATCTGCCGCTGGCGATGCTCGATCAGACGGCCATCAAGCGCGAGTTGGTAGGTATCGGAAAGACCGGGCCAGCGGAATGACGGCCAACGCACAGGCGGGTTCCAAAAAATCGGATCAAGCCTCCATGAGCGGATTCGAGCGTTACCTGACGCTATGGGTTTCCTTGTGCATCGTGGCCGGCATCATTCTCGGACAGCTTGCGCCCAAGGTGTTCCAGACCATCGGCCACATGGAAGTGGCTCAGGTCAATCTGCCGGTCGGTTTGCTGATTTGGGTGATGATTATCCCGATGCTGGTCAAGATCGACTTCGGGGCGCTGCACCAAGTCAAGGCCCATTGGCGCGGCATCGGCATCACGTTATTTGTGAATTGGGCGGTCAAGCCATTTTCAATGGCCTTGCTCGGCTGGTTGTTCGTGCGTCATGTATTTGCTCCATTCCTGCCAGCGGAGCAACTGGATAGCTACATTGCGGGTTTGATCCTGTTGGCTGCCGCGCCTTGCACGGCAATGGTGTTTGTGTGGAGTCGCCTGACTCAAGGCGACCCGTATTTCACACTCTCGCAGGTAGCCTTGAACGACGCCATCATGATCGTGGCCTTTGCGCCCATCGTCGGGCTGCTCTTGGGCATATCCTCGATCACGGTGCCGTGGGACACGCTGCTGATTTCAGTCGTGCTCTATATCGTCGTGCCGGTGATCCTTGCGCAGCTTTGGCGACGCCATCTTTTCAAGCAAGGGCAAGCTGCCTTTGACCAAGCGATGCGGAAGATCGGCCCGTGGTCGATGGCCGCGCTGTTATTGACGCTGGTGCTGTTGTTCGCTTTTCAGGGTGAAGCCATCATTGCGCAGCCGATGGTCATTGCCATGCTGGCTGTGCCGATCCTCATTCAAGTGTTCTTCAATTCCAGTCTGGCCTATTGGCTCAACCGGCTGGCAGGGGAAAAACACGCCGTCGCTTGCCCTTCCGCATTGATCGGGGCGAGCAACTTCTTCGAGTTGGCCGTGGCAGCAGCGATCAGTTTGTTTGGTCTGCACTCTGGCGCGGCCCTGGCTACCGTGGTCGGCGTGCTGGTTGAAGTACCTGTCATGTTATTGGTTGTGCGCGTCGTGAATCGTACAAAAAACTGGTATCAGGCATCCTCCTGTAATGGTTAAACGATGGAACTTCGTCATCTGCGCTGCTTCATTGCTGTTTCCGAAGAACTGCACTTCGCCCGTGCGGCGGAAAAGCTGCACATGGAGCAGTCGCCACTATCGCGCACCATCAAGGAATTGGAGGAAGATTTGGGCGCGGTGCTGTTCGCCCGCAACACACGCACTACGCGCCTGACTCGTGCGGGCGCGCTATTTCTTGAGCATGTGCTGAGAATGTTCACGACCCTGCAACAAGCCCGCGACAGCGTGAAGGCAGCAGCCAATGGTTTTCACGGCCAGTTGCGCATCGCTTTGTCCGATGGCATGACGCCCTCGCGCCTGCCAACCTTGCTTGCGCTTTCCCGGCAGGAGGAACCGGAAACCGAGATACGTCTTTCCGAGGTTCCGCTATCGCAACAGATCAAGGGATTGCACGATGACCTGTATGACGTGGGGTTTGCACAGTCGAACGAGGTAGGCGAAGGAATCATTGCCGAGGCTGTTTGGGATGATCCGCTGATGGTCGCAGTACCGGCGCGGCATCCGCTATTGGCGCATAAGCACTTGCCGCTGGAGGAAGTGCTGCGCTATCCGCTGGCGCTGGTCGATCCGCAAGTCTGCGAAGGCCATGCGCGTCAGATTGAGCGTGTGCTGCGGCGATCCGATCAGGAACCATTGATCGCCGAGCGGGTGGCATCCATCGACCTGATGATGGCATTGGTGTCCGCTGGCTTTGCGTTGGGGCTGGCGGGCGCTTCGCAGATCGCCGCCAGCCGTGAAGCGGGCGTGATCGCGCGACCGCTTGCGGGGCGCGCGCCGAGATTGACCACGTATCTGCTGCGCTTGGGTAGCCAGCCTTCTGAAACCTTGACCCGTTTCATCGAGAGGGTTGGCAGCATCGAGTCGCCAGCAACGAGAAAGCCCATCGAATTGCCACACTTTGACGACCCGGAGGAAATCGAACCATGAACAAGATCATTCTGTTGATGCTTGCCGTGATGCTGACCGCCTGCGGCAAGACCGAGCCGATTCCGACAGTGGATGAACTGGCGGCCAATCCCGAACGATTGAAGGAACTGCGCGAGCAGTGCAAAACCGACCGTCCGAGAATGGGCGACGTGTTGTGCAATCGCGTGGCCGAAGCGACGGGCCGGCGATTCTTTAACAATGGGCAGCCGACACCCTATACGCCGCCGAAAGAGCCGCCGAAATTCTGATCGTCGTTCGCTTGCCACAAAATTTCTGATTTTTTTCCAAACACGCCGTAATGCGCTATCGCTTGCGGCGTTTTTCTTCTCCGCGCTTCTGCGCGCATTCTTGTTTTTTGCGCGACCTTTCTGCTGATAACGGTCTTTGACCGACCCTTGACCTGACCCCGATCCTCGCGTGTGCGGCACGTTCTTGTGCCGTGCATTGCAAAGAAAAACGGGGACTCGAATGCAAGGTCAGGGCGTGCTGGTCGGGCAGATCGGTGTCGTATTCGGCATCGTGATCGCCGGTGTGTGGAGCGCCACACAATGGACAGCCGCCGCCCTGGGCTATCAGGTACGCCTTGGCTCGCCGTGGTTCGATTTCCTTGGCACGCCGGTTTATCTGCCTTGGCGCGTGTTCGAGTGGTGGTTCTCTTACGACGCCTATGCGCCACACATCTTCGACGTGGCCGGCATCATCGCGGGTGGCAGCGCCTTCGTGGCCGTGTTGGTCGCCATCGCCATGTCGGTGTGGCGTTCGCGGCAATCGAAGCTGGTCACGACCTACGGTTCGGCGCGCTGGGCCAATGCCAAGGACATACACAAGGCTGGATTGGACAAATCCGCTGGTGTTTTTCTTGGAGCGTATCGCGGGCACTACTTGCGGCATGAAGGGCCGGAGCACGTTCTGACTTTCGCGCCGACGCGCTCCGGCAAGGGCGTGGGCCTTGTGGTGCCGACGTTGCTTTCATGGCCTGCGTCCGCCGTCATTCACGACATAAAAGGTGAAAACTGGCAGATCACCGCAGGCTGGCGTGCGCGGTTTTCGCATTGCTTGCTGTTCAATCCGACCGATGCGAAATCAGCGGCCTACAACCCGCTGCTGGAAGTGCGGCGCGGCGCGCATGAAGTGCGCGACGTGCAGAACATCGCGGACATCCTCGTTGATCCAGAAGGCGCACTCGAACGCCGCAACCATTGGGAAAAAACTTCGCACGCACTGCTGGTCGGCGCGATTCTGCATGTGCTGTATGCAGGCGAGGACAAGACGCTACGCGGCGTTGCCAACTTCCTCAGTGATCCCGCGTGCCCGTTTGAATTGACGCTGCACCGGATGATGACCACGCCGCACGTCGGCGATGGCCCGCATCCGGTCGTCGCATCGGCGGCGCGTGAAGTGCTCAACAAGAGCGATAACGAACGCTCGGGCGTGTTGTCCACGGCCATGTCGTTTCTCGGCCTGTACCGTGATCCCACGGTGGCCGAAGTCACCTCGCGTTGCGACTGGCGTATTGCCGATCTGATCGCCGCAGCGCATCCCGTGTCGCTGTATCTGGTGGTGCCGCCTTCGGACATCAGCCGCACCAAGCCGCTGATCC
>JAIRJU010000192.1 GCA_031260485.1 Pseudomonadales bacterium
GGCTATCGCTGTATAGCATGCCACCGTGGCGCTCTTGACGCCTCGGCGGGGGCGAGTCCATCTAATTACGCTTGCTGCAAAGCGCCTGATTCAGGCTTCAAGACCACCCCACCCTGCGGGCACCCCTCCACAGGAGGGGAATTTATCTATCGCGCCTTGCAAACAACCCCACCACTGCACGCAGAGCAAATTCCCCTCCCGTGGAGGGGTGGACGCCGCAGGCGGACGGGGTGGTATGAACCTGCATAGGGCTCTCCCGCAAGCGGACGAGGGGAGAAATAATACCAACGATTTGATCAAAAATGCTCTAAAAGCCGCCTACTCAGACAAGCTAATCGCCACCAACGGTGCGCTCAACATGCACTTGTCGACCGCGAAAAACAGCGCCGGAATCGTGCCGATGAGGTAGATCGCCATGCGCTGGTATAGCGCGGCGCCGATGAAAATCCAGGTCAGCACCACCCAGGTGGTGATGGCGCGCAGGGCTTGGATCAGTTGCAGATAACTGAGCCCGCCGCAGCGCGGGCACTGCGCGGGCGTGAGGGCGCTCGCGCAGAGCTTGCGAAAGCTGGTAATGGTGTTGTGCTTGCAGTGAGGGCATTCGTGCATGAGGCGGGATGTTCTCATTGCACGCGATGAGACGGAAGCGTTTGCCGGAGTTCAATAAAAATCATCGAGGCCGACGAAGGTGCCGCCGTTGCGCCGCGCCAACTCGCGCATCAGCGTGGCGAAGCGGATGCCGGTGGTTTGATAGGCTTTGGGCTGCGAAAACTGCGTGGGAAAGCCGATACCATGGATGCGCATCAAACGCCGCCCGTCGGTGCCGGAAGTATTGAGCTGATCCACGGTGTTCACCACGTCGGCGATCGAGGCGCCGGTGAATTCATCGCCGAGCACATACAGGCTGATTTTCTTGCCAGGATCGTAGAACGTGCGGATGGCACTGGTGATGCCTTTTACTGGGCTTGAATCGCTGTAGGGATTCCAGGTGCGCAGGCGCTGCATGATGGCTTGGCGCCGCTCGGGCGTGTCTTCGATCCATTGGCCGCGGAAGCTCGAAAACATGTACTCGCCCTGATCGCTCATTACCTGGATGCCCTTGAGCCGGGGATAGATGTTCAGGGTTTCCTGCATCACCGCCATCATTCGGTTCCAGGCGTAATTGAACATGCTGCCTGAAGTATCAATGACGAAGATGACATATTCGCTATCCACCGGCACGCCGCCCACGGCGTCGGCGTTCGCCCGTGCGCCCATGCTGGCTTGCAAGCGCTTCATTTCGTCGGTGAGCTGTTGCCGCGCGAGCGATAATTCACCTTTTTGTTTTTCGTAATCGGTCGAGTCGCCAGCGCTGGCGTTGAAGCGGCCTTGCAGCGTGGAGAGTTCAGCGCGCAGGCGCGCGATGCGGGCGTCGTAGTCGGAAAGCTGCTCGTGCTTGGCATTCAGTTCACGGTTGAGCACGTTGGTTTCGCCGCGGATCGAGAATAACTGGCGCTGCAAGTCGAGCACCTGGCCAATACTGGGATTGGCGCTGACTTCCAGCGCCATGGCGTCCGGCTCCGGCGAGGTTTTGGAAATCATCATCAACAGAACCACCGCGCCAAAGCCACAGCACATGATGTCCAGGAAAGACATGGTGAAAGAATCCGCGTCGCGTTTTTTTCTGCGTGCCATGGTGCTGTTCTATCGCAAAGTCTTTATCGCAAAGTTTCTGTGGTTGTGTCGTGTGCTCAAGGCCAATCATCGGACGGCATCATGAACGAGCCGCCGGTGTTGATTGCCAATTGCCAGTACCAGCTTGCCGCCGCCGGATCGCCTTCGAGCGGCGCCAGAATCACGTTGACGGGAATTCCCGTCGGTAATTTTTGCACCGCCCGTTCAAATAAAAGCTCACGATCGCGGCCAGAGATGGTGCCTTGATTGCTGGCGCGGCTGCCAAGCGTGGGCAGGCCGTCGGTAAGCAGAAAGATGTTGTCGGGCAGCGGGTTCATTTTGCGCACGGCTTCGAACACGAGTTCGAGGTTGGTGCCTTCCGCGGGCAGCGTTTTCTTGAGCTGATCCACGGCGCTTTGCAATTGCTGCTCGTCGGCGACATCCAGCCAGCGGTTGTCGGTGCCGGACAGCACGGCGCGCGTGGCGTTGTTGAAGGTGTAGAGTTGGTACTGGCTGGACGGCGGCAATTGCGTGGTCAGCCAATCGACGGTACGCAGCACGCGCTGCCATTTGGGCGCTTGCAACTGATCCTGGGCCGCCATGTTGCGGCGGCGGATGATGTTGACGATGGTGGCGTCGAGCATACTGCCGGAGTTATCCACCAGCAGCAGAATGCGTTTGCCGCCCAGAATCATGCCGGTGAGGTATTGGCGGTTGCCGTCGCCGACGAAAGGCCGCGCGTTGTTGCCAATGGCGTCTTTCGCGGCACGCAGGCGCTCGAGTTCGGCTTGCAGGGAATCGACATCGGCCTTGAGTTTGTTGACGGAGTTTTCTTCCGAGAGTGTTGCACCTACCGCTTGCGCGATTTCGGCGCGGGTGGCGTCGATCTGCTCCTGGATCTGGCGCGCGAGACCTTGCGCTGTGGCCAACTGCTGATCGACTTCCGCGAGCGTGTTGCGCGCTTTGACCAGGTTGTTCTTGCCGGATTGAATGTCTTGATCGAGCAGGTTGGTTTCGGCCTGCGCCGCATGGGTGGCGGGCGGCAGGGTTTCGGGGGAGTGGCGCATCATCATGAACAGCAGGATCACCGCGCCGAAGCCGCAGGAGATCACGTCCAAAAAGGACATGCTGATGGGATCGACGCTGCGCTTGCGGCCTGCGCCAGCGGCTCCGCTCATGCGCCCTCCACCACGATCATTTGCAAAATTGGACCATTGGTTCCAATTTGCAAGGTATCGCCCATCACCAGCGCCTGGCCGTTCTGCGCCAGGCCGCCATTGCGCAGCACAGGATCAGGCGTGTGCAATTCGAGTTGCACGCCCTTGGCGTTGCGCAGCAGCGCTACCGCGCCGTCAAAGCCAGGCAAAGGCACGATGCGCGCGCTGTCGAGTGGCGCAGGCGGCGTGCCCAGCGTCAAGCGGCCCTGTGGCAGTAGCAAGGCGCGATGGTTGAACAGCAGATGCGTCGGCGCTTTCAATTGCGGCGCTGGCGTTGCCATGGCGCGCAGGCCATCCAGCGGCAGGCGCGTGATGAGTTGCAGGTTGTCGGGCGGGCGGCGGATGTGGTCGATCTGCTCCAGGCAGGCGTTCATCATGGCGTCGTCGTCCAGCGTGATGAGGCCAGGAATGTAGCGCGTAAGCCCAGGCAAATTCACCTGATTGGCGCTGATATAGAGCACCGTGCCGGGATTACGCAAGGCGTCGATTTCCTGCATGAGGCGGGTGAAGATGTTTTGTACTTTATGTTCAAATTGTGGCAAGGCTAGCCGCGCCTGCTGCACGCTGCCGCGCAGGTTGATTTCGAGCGTCGTTTCGCCTGTGGCCTGGCAGGCGGCGATCCAGCTTGCCAGTTGATTGGCGGCGAATTGCTCGGCGTCGGCGCTGCGCTGTGGATCGAAGCGGCATTGGCGCACGAATTCGTCGGAGATCAGATTGAGCCAGGCGTCTTGCAGCGCCACCAGCCCGCAGGCGGGCACGGGCACGACGCGCTCGCGCACCAGTTGGCCCTCAATGCGGCGCAAGCCGCTGAGCACGGCCTGGTGCAGGTGAAAATCGAGGATGAGGCAGTCGTCTGCGGGGCTTTGCGCCGCTTGCAACAGCGCCAGATCCACCAGGCCAACGGGGGTGAAGGCGCATTGTTTGACAATGCCCAGCAGCACCGCGAGCTGGTTGCGGGTGTAGCTGCCGGGCACGGCGATCACGGTTTCGTCCAGCGCTAGTGAACGGGTCAGGCTGTCGAGATGGCGGTAGGCGAGATCGGCGCTGTGGCGGAAATGTTTGCTCTTGAGCGGCAGCGGGTCGAGGTTGAGCTGCGCCCAGAACTGATTGAAGGTGTGGCGCGGATGCAGGCGCGCTTGTTGACGCGCGGCCTCGCCGAATACCGGCGCCTCGCCCGCGATGTTGGCGAAACCAGGGCTCTGCGCGAGCAGCGCGCTTTGGGTGCGCACTCTCAGGTTGTGGTCACGCAGTTCGATGAGGCTTAGGGGCATGGTGGGGGAGAGGGCATGAACATTGGCTTCAAATATCCACCGGAAACGACACTGATAAATCTTCGGAAATCTTCTCGCTCGGCACAAAGGTTTCGTTGCTGCTGGCCTTGGGCTTGGCGGCGGCTTCGGCTTCCGCCTTGCGGATTTCCTCGGCCATGGCGGCATCCTGCTCCGCCGCGCTGGGCTTGGCGCTTTGGCTTGAGGCGGTTTGGCTTGGCGCTGTTTCCTTGCCTGCCGCAGGCGCGGGCGCAGAGGCGGCCCAGAGCGGCGCGGCAGCGAGACTGAGCAACAGCAATAGCGGAACACCATGGCGATACATCACAAGCTCCTCATTTCCCGGTTTTTCCCTGTTTCATTGGCCCAGATAGCGCGCCACGCGGAAACCCACGTCGTCGCGCGCCTCATTGTTGTAGTCGCGGAACGACAGCCGCAATTCCGTGACCGAGCCCTGCGCCCAACTGGAGCCGCGGATCACATGATAAGCGCCAGTGCTCGGGCCCAAGGGATCGGTTTCGCTGGCGGCGCCGTTCGCCGTGGCCGTGCCGTAGTAGTCGTGCACCCATTCGGCGACATTGCCGCCCATGTCGTAGAAGCCGTTGGCGTTGGCGGCGAAGCTGGCCACCGGCGCCGACACCATGAAGCCATCATCGTAGTTCGCCAGCACCCGGCCCAGGAAGTTACCGGCGCTGATGTCGGCGTAGTTGCCTTGATTGGGCGGCGGCGGCAGTTCGGCGCCCCAGGGGAAACGCAGCAGGCTGGCGGGATCGCCATCCACGCGCGCCGCCCATTCCCATTCCGCTTCGGTGGGCAGGCGATAGCCTTGGCTTGCGGCATCAATGCCGGTCACGCTGTCGCCAGCGATCATATAGAAAGGTTTGAGTTTTTCCTGCTCGCTCAGCCAGTTGCAGTAGCGCACCGCGTCGATCCAGCGCACCCGCGCCACGGGCTGGTTGGGATTGTTCAGTGTTTGGCCTTGCACCGTGCCCGAATTGTGCGTGGGGTCGAAGGCCTTGTATTGCGCGTTGCTGACTTCGGTGGTCGATAGGTAGAACGGCTTGGTGAGCTTGACGTTGCGCAGCACCTCATTGGCCTGGCGGCCCGCTTCGCGGCGCGAGGCGCCCATGATGAAGGCGCTGGGGTAGATGAGTTTGAAGATTTGTCCATTGGCGGTAATTTCGGGCTTGATGGATTCAATTCGCTGCTGTTCCAGGGTTTTTAGGGCGATGTTCAATTCCTGTTCCAAGCCGGGTCGTGAGATGAAGGTAGTGGTGTAGGGCGCGTAGCCGGCCTTGCGTACTTCAATGGTTTGGCTGGCGGCGAGCAGGCTCAGGGTCTGGTTGGCGTTGCCGCGCCGTTCGCCATTGATGTAAAGCTCGGCGTCGGCGGGCGTTGCGGTAATCTTCACGGAGCTGAGGATCGGATCGAGCGTGACATCCAGCGTGTTTTCCTCGGCAGCCTTGGCGCTGAAGCGGCGGGTTGCTTCCTGGTAGCCGTTGAGAAAGAACACCACTTTATGCTCGCTGCCAGGCGGCAGGCTGACTTCCAGAGGCGTTTGCCCGTGGTAGGTGCCGTCGATTGTCACGCTGGCGCCGCGCGGCGAGGAGCGCAGTGTTACCAGGCCGTTGGCCGGTTCCAGCGTGATCGGCTGGATGCTGAGGTCTTGGCGTGCTGTCACCGTAAGGCTGGTGGTCCAGGCTTTGTGGGCGGGCAGTTTGAGCATGATTTCGCGCTCGCCTTCCAGCACCTCGGTGGCCAGCGGCGTTGTGCCAATGTCGATGCCGTCGATGCTGAGCATGGCGCCGGGCGGGGTGGTGTCGACGCTGAGCGTGGCCCAGGCGGGCAAGAGGTTGAGCGACAGGGTTTGTGTTGCTGCGCGGCCCGCGATGTCGATGGTGGTCTCGAGCGTTTCGTAGCGGGCGTGGTGTAGCGTAAGTGTGTGCTCACCTGCGGTGAGTTCCAGATGTTCCAGCGGCGTGACGCCTGCCAGCGCGCCGTCGGCGAAGATCTCGGCGCCGCTGACAGCGCCGGTATCGAGGCTCAAATAGCCTGGCAGCGCTTGCAGGTCGATGGCAAAGCTCTGCGTCTGTGCGTCGCCTACGCTAAGCACACTGTCGAAATCGTAATAACCCGGCGCTGTGGCATGAACCCGTATATCGCCCTGGCGGATCAGATAGCGAGGGCCCACTTCCACCACCAGCGCGCCGGTTACGGCCACCTTGCTCTCTGGCGGGGTGAGCGTGAAGGACACTGAGCGGGCGGTCAGCACGAACCAGCTCACGCCGAGGAAGAGCGCCAGCGCCGCGCTGACCGCGAGGCCAGCCGGGCTCAGCGGCAGACGCAAGCGCCGGCGCTCCACGTTCATGGGCGTGAAGTCGATCGGCGTGATCGGGTCGTCGTCTGTCAGAAAAGGGGCTTGGTTGCGTTGCTCTGCCATGAGGGTCCAAAAATCAGATCGTTTCGTTGCAGGCGATAGTCACCAGCGGCGCCTGGCCGTCGATGTTTACCACGAAATCCTGGCGCACGTCGCGGTAGCCGGGGCGGATGCCGACAGCGGTGTAGGTGCCCGGCGTCAGGCTGAGCGTGTGAGTGGTGAAGGCGCCGAGTTCGCCCACGCGCAGCAGCGTTACTTGCGTCAGGCCATCCGATTGCACCTGTACGCTGGCGGGCACCAGAGCCTGTTGCAAAAACTCGCTCACGTGTTGCAACTGGGCTTGCAGAACTGGGCCGGGGCTTGGGATGCGTGCGGCATCGGCCAGCACTTGGCTGGCCTGCGCGCGGGCGTCGGTGTCGGTCAAGCGCAGCGGATTGGCGATGAGGCCGCGTAGAAAACCATCGAGATTGCCGCGGCTTTGGCTGCGCTGGCGGCCTTGCTGGGCGCTGACGAGATTGGGGTCCACGGTGAGCGCCTGCTCCCAGGCGGCGAGCGCCTCGGCCCAGATTTCAGCGGCTTCGCTGCGCTGGGCGGCTTTTATATGGTCGTTGAGCTTGGCGAAAGTTTCCTGATCCTTGGCCTGTTGCAGCGCGGCGTTGACTTCAGCGGCGTTCGGTTTGATTTTCAGTGCGTCTTGGAAGGCAGCACGCGCCTCGGTGGCTCGCCCTCCCTGCAAGGCCATATAGCCGCGCGACATGGCGGCGGCAAAATTGTGGTCCACGATGGCGCGTTGGATATTGGCCAGCGCGGCTACTACCTCGGGCTGCGCAGGGTCGAGTGCTTGGGCCTGTTGGTAT
>JAIRJU010000224.1 GCA_031260485.1 Pseudomonadales bacterium
ATCCATGGCGCTGCACGGTCCCCCCCCCGCGCCCCAACACCGGACTTCTCTGCATTGGCGTTGGGTGTCACAACTCTACAATTCAAACTAAACATTCAATTACACTATTCGTACTTCTGGCACCAACTGAATTCCGAAGCGCTGCTCCACCGATGCCTGGATGCGTTCCGCCAGTGCCACCAGCGCGGCGCCGGTGGCTTTGCCGTGGTTCACCAGCACCAAGGCGTGTTCCTGGTGCACGCCGACATCGCCCTCGCGGTAGCCTTTCCAGCCACAGCGTTCAATTAGCCAGGCGGCGGGGATTTTGACGTATTCGTCTTCGGGATAACCGGGAATTTCTGGGTAATCTTGACGTAATTCCGCGAAGCGCGCGCGTGTGATTTGAGGATTCCAAAAAAAAGAACCGGCATTGCCGAGCTGGCGGGGATCGGGCAGCTTGCTGCGGCGGATGGCGCATACGGTGTCGCTGAGTAATTGCGGCGTGAGTTCATCTGGCGGCACTTCGCGCAGCGCTTCTTGTAATGCGGGATAGTCCAGCACCAAGGCGCTTTGGCGTGCCAGGCGCAGGCCCACACAGGTAATGAGATAACGATCGCGCAGCGCGTGCTTGAAGATGGAGCTGCGATAGCCAAATTCACAGTCCGCCGCGCTGAAACGCCGGGCGCTGCCGCTGCTGAGTTCCACCGCGTCGACATAGCGCACGAAGCGGCTCAATTCGACGCCGTAAGCGCCGATGTTCTGTACCGGCGCAGCGCCAACGGTGCCGGGGATCAGCGAGAGATTTTCGAGCCCATACCAGTGCTCGCGCAGGCAGTAACACACGAAGTCGTGCCAGATTTCGCCGCCGTTCACCGCCACATCGACCTGCGCCGCGCTCTGCGTTTCTACGCGGACGCCCTTGAGGCTGAAGTCGATGATGAGGCCGGGGTAGTCCTGGCGGAACAGGATGTTGCTGGCCTGCCCGATCAAAAGATGCGGCATTGGATGTTCGCGCAGCCAGGCGCACAGCGCGGGTACGTGTTCCGGCGCGGTGATTTGCGTGAAATACCGCGCGCGCGCGGCGACGCGAAACGTGTTGAGGTGATGCAGATCCACATTCTGCTGGATGCGCAGCGCCAAAGGCTCAGCCAGGGCTTCAGCCATGGGGGCGATCCGTCAAATGACGCGCGGACAAATCGGCCAGCAAGCGGGCGCTGGCTTCTTCGCACAGATCAAGCACTAGCTCGAAGCCCGCCGGGCCGTCTTCGTAGGGATCGGGCACATCGCGGTAGCCGCGCAGGCCCTCGCCCAGAAACAGGGCGAGTTTGTGTTTATGCTCTGGCGGGCAGCGCAATTGCAGGTCGCGCAGGTTTTGTCTGTCCATGGCCAGAATGTAGTCGAAGCGCGCGAAATCCTCGGCAATCACCGGGCGCGAGCGCTGCGTGGAAAGATCGTAGTGGCGTAGCGCGGCATGGCGCATGGAGCGTGCATCGGGCGGCTCGCCTTCGTGCCAGTTGGAGGTGCCGGCGGAATCAATGGTGATGGCAGCGCTAAGCCCCGCCTCTTGCACTTGCCTCTGTAAGGTGGCTTCGGCGGTGGGCGAGCGGCAGATGTTGCCGAGGCACACCATCAATACGCTGATCGTACCCGTATCACTCATGCGGCAGCCCCGCGCGCAGCAGTTGCCGTACTTGTTCCAGATCGTCCAGCGTATCAACACCCGCAGGAACCGGCGCGCAAGCGGCTTCGGCATGAATGCTGACGCCCTGCGCCATGGCGCGCAGTTGTTCCAGTTTTTCGACGGTTTCCAGCGCGGCGGGCGGCCAGGCGACAAACTGTTGCAGCACGCGCACGCGATAGGCGTAAAGCCCGATGTGACGCTTGGCCAGCGCCAGCGTCGCCGGCGTGCTGCCGTCGCGCGGCCAGGGAATCGGCGCACGCGAGAAATACAGCACTTTGCCCGTGGCATCGCTTACCAGCTTCACCGCGTTGGGATTGCGAAATTCGGCTTCATCCTTGAGCGCGGCATAGAGCGTACAGATGCCGAATGCGGGCCGCGCCGCGAGATTCGCTGCAACCTGATCGATCACCGTAGGCGGAATCAGTGGTTCATCACCCTGTACGTTGACCACGATGGTGTCCGGTGCGTAACCGAGTTGGGTGACGGCTTCGGCGATGCGATCGGTGCCGGAGTTATGCGCGGGATCGGTCATGCACACGCTCACGCCTGCCGCCGTGCAAACGGCGGCGATGCGCGCATCGTCGGTGGCCACGATCACGGCGCTGGCGTGGCTCTGCCGCGCGCGTTCCACCACGTGCAGCAGCATCGGCTTGCCGGCGATGTCGGCAAGCGGTTTGCCCGGCAGGCGTGCGGATTGATAACGGGCGGGAATGACGGCAATGAAGGCCGCCGCTACACGAGTGTGCTGCATGGCCGTTCAACTTTTCCGCTGGGCTTTTTCTTCCGGGCTCAGGGTTCTGGCCTCGGTGTCGAGCATGACGGGAATGCCGTCTCGAATCGGAAAGGCCAAACCATCCGCATAACAAATCAATTCCGCCGCGTATTGCTCGTAGTGCAGCGGCCCCTTGCAGAGCGGGCAGACCAGAATGGCGAGGAGTTTTTTGTCCAACATGAGTTCCTTGAGGCGATCAAAGGTTCAGGGGCCGCGGCGCGCGAGTGCTGTTTCTACGCCGTCGAAAAATGCCACGGGCAGTTCGGCTTCCACTTGCACCGCCCAATGCCGTGCGTCGGCGAAATCCAGGTATTTGACGGCATCTTTCTCGGTCATCAACACAGGCAGGCCGTCGGCGAAATCCAACTGGCCGCGCGTCCAGCGCTGATGATCGGCGTAAGCGTGCGGCATGATAACAAAACCCAGCGCGCGCAGGCTCTGGAAGAAACGCTCCG
>JAIRJU010000203.1 GCA_031260485.1 Pseudomonadales bacterium
ATGTTCATGGATGCTACTCGTTTGTGTATACAAATTCAATGTTTACCCACAAGTCATTCGTTGCACCAAAACGACAAGGGGTGGGACCAGCTTAGTAAAGAAAACGGACTTCGGCCTGAAAGATTCGCGCTGGCAGGCACTCAGGAACGATGGCACAAGGTTGGCGGCCAGTAGCGCGCGGCGAAACAGCGAAGACAGTTGAGGAAACCCCCATTGTTTTGCTCCAATCAGTGCTATGCGCTGAGGCAAAATACTGCCGGGCGTACTCTTTTGTTCGCTGGACTTATTCGCTGGAAGCGCTTGCACCGATGTTCACCTCTCTACGTTTGACCAACTTCAAGGCTTGGCGCGATACCGGAACCGTGGCTCTCAGGCCCGTGACGATGTTCCTCGGCACCAATTCGTCCGGCAAATCGTCGTTGCTGCAGAGCTTGTTGCTGCTCAAGCAAACGGTGCAAGCGCCCGACCGCACGATTCATTTGAATCTGGGCGGCGATGAAAGTAACGACCTCTTCGACTTTGGCGCTTTCGATAGCGTCTTGAAACAAAAGACACTTGCGCCGCGCCAATTTTCTCTTGGCGTTGCTTTCGAGCGCAGCGATGCGCGGGTTCCTCGCGGATATTTCGAGTGCAGCTATGGACAAACCTCGTCCGGCAGCGTTGCCATTGCGGAATTGACTCTGCGCGCCGATACCCGTCAGTTCAAAGTGCTGCGGCGAGAAAAAGGCGAGTATGCCGTGTACGTGGGTGCTGAAAGTTCGTCGAAACTCAAAGGCCGCCATTACACACCCGAACGTTCCATTGCGCTATCCGCTGATGCGATCGCCGCGCTCGATAAAGATGGCGCCTTGGCCGCGGATTTGAGCCTGTCTCTGCGCCGGGAATTTGAAGGCATCAGCTATTTGGGGCCGCTGCGGCGCAAGCCGGAACGGGATTATTCCTGGAACAAGGTCAAGCCTGGCGAGGTGGGCAGCGATGGCGGCAGTTCCATCGGTGTACTCTTGGCCAGCGCCTTGTTGAAAGCCGAGGATCAGCACTATGTGGTCGAGGGTGTATCGCGTTGGCTGGCGCGCATGAAAGTGGCGGAACGCTTGGAAATACGCCAGCAAGGCCGCTCGAATCGATATGAACTGATCGTTCATCGTGATGGTGTGGCCTGCAACTTGCGCGATGTTGGCGTTGGCGTGTCCTTGGTGTTGCCGGTGCTGGTGGTGGCGTACTTCGCGGCGCCGGGCAGCACCATCATTCTGGAAGAGCCGGAAATTCATTTGCATCCGCTGGCGCAATCGGTGCTGGCGGAGCTATTTGTGGAAGTGAGTCAAGAACGGCAGGTGCAATTTCTGGTGGAAACGCACTCGGAGCATCTGTTCCGCCGGATGCAAACCTTGATCGCGCAGGGCAAGGCAAGCCATGGGCAGGCCGCCATGTATTTCGCGCAGAAGCAGGGCGCTGATGCGCACTTGCAAAAGCTGGATGTGGATGAATTTGGCGCCGTGCAAAACTGGCCGCACAATTTCTTTGGCGACAGCGTGGGCGAAGCGCGTATGCAAGCCATGGCGCGGGCGCAGCGCTTGAAAGGGTGAGGCCATGAGCGAGGCTCGCTTGATCGACACCAATGTGCTGATCGTGGCCAGTGCCGCGGATGCAGGCTCACCCTTCAAACCGGATGCCACGCCAGTGCAGGAAGCGGAATACCGGCAGAAAGTATTGGCGTGGCTGCATGATTTTGAGCAGGATGCGCAGCGTTACGCGGTATTGGACCTGGAGTGGCTCATCTGCGGGGAATACGATAACAAGCTGACGCATCAGGATTACGGCTGGCTGGCCATCATGGCCAAAATGGATCGCAATGAAGTGGTGTGGGTCGCACTTGTGGTGGATAACAATGGCATTGCGGTCTTGCCGCCAGAATTATCGGATGCTGTTACGGATCTGGCGGATCGCAAGATGGTAGCCGCGGTGCTGGCCGCGGCGGCGGCGGGGCATCCGTGCAAGTTGGTCAACGCCTGTGATACCGATTGGCTCGATTGCGAGGCAGCGCTGATGGCGGCTCACATCGAAACCGAACATCTGCTGGAACACGAATGGCTGCGCCCCAAGTGGCGCAGCATGAGGCAACATAAGGCAACATCATAAGGAGTAATAATGACTGAGTTTTTCCGTTTTCCGCACACGCCGCATCTGGCCTGGCTAGGCCAGGGCGAACCGCGTGACGACAAGGTACTGACCCCGGAAGAGGTGCAAGCGCTGTTGGCCGGTGAGGTGCTGGTGGAGGAAAAACTCGACGGTGCCAACCTGGGGTTTTCCATCGGCACGGACGGTGTTTTGCGCGCGCAAAATCGCGGCGCCTACCTTACGCCGCCTTATAGCGGGCAATTTTCGCGGCTTGGGCAATGGCTGGCCATGCACCAAAGCCGCTTTTTCGAGGCGCTCGAGGCGGGGCTGATCGTGTTCGGCGAGTGGTGCGCCGCGCGGCATTCACTGGATTATTCCGGTTTACCTGATTGGTGGCTGA
>JAIRJU010000062.1 GCA_031260485.1 Pseudomonadales bacterium
CATCATAAAACAGCAGAGTGAGAATCTCTTGGCTACGGAGGGGGCTAACTTGAACCCTGATGATATGCGCCATGGTATGTGGCGAAGAAATATCGCCAGCGCGCTCTTTCAACCGCTTATTGCCAACTATTCGGCTGGCGATCCTATTGCAGACCTTCCCCGTCAATTTGAAGCAGTGCTTTTTTCAATAGAGGAATCTGCGTTGCCAAAAAAATACAGTTGGGAACCGCTTTTTCTTGACGAAATAGATGCCTATGTATATGCAATGTGGCTATTTTCCCTCTGTGTGCTGCTGCACCAAGAACTCTTTTTGCCGCGACTGCTGGCCGTTTTTAATGTAGCCAAGGATGTTAATCGAGGGACAGATCGGCTATTCGAAGCATTGATTGGAAAATTAGGTCTGCCTGCGGTTCCAGCCGACAAAATGCTAAAGGGGCGCAAGGCACACGAGATACTGCTGGAAGCGACACAGTGTCAACCGGAAAAAAGATCCCTCTACGTCTCTCAGTTCCTAAAAAAATGGTACCCAGCCATGAAAGGAACATACTGGCAGGGGAATCATGAACTCAGCCCCGAAACTTTCTTCGGCTATTGGGCGCTCGAAGCCGGTCTCGTAACTTATCTCTGGGATATCGACGACAGCAGTTACCGCGACCTCCCGTTTTATCCCAGGGATCTCGTAGACTGGGCTCGCCAACACAAAAATAACACTGCCGCGAGCATGCCTTGACGCCCGATATTCATTCAGCGCAGCGCGCTTGTTTTCCGCAGTCTGCGAATTCGGCCGGATAAAAAGGCTTGTCTCGAAAGCTCGAATCGTCGATGCCCAGTTCCACGACGATAGCCGCCGCTTCGAAACTCCAGTAGCCCTGGTATCCATGCAGACGGCCTTGAGTATGTGAGTCGTAGTAAGGTTCTCTGCGGCTCGCCTTGTACCACGCATCGAGGTAACGGGACATTAACGCGGGGCGCTGCTCCGGGGGCGCAGAGAATATCTTTAGCGTTTTGAAATAAGGTAGATGCCGGGTGCATGTATCGGGTGGTGCAGCACGGCCAGGGACATAGGGGGCGATGAGTCGTTCCAGCAGGCCATCCCTGTCATCGTTTTCGTAATCCCATAGGGCGGCAACGCGAGGTAGCAGGTGGGTGTACCCCAGACCGATGGCAAAACAAGCCAAGCGTAGTGCAGACCAGTACCCAGCATCATACAAATCCAGATGTGGAACTTTGCGTCCTCCAGCCCTGGCTGTTTCATCAAATGCTTTGTCGTACTCTGCAAAATCCTCCCAGCTTTCGAGCAGGATGGGAAAGAACGATTGAAGCGATGACAGTGGGAACCCCGCACTGTATTGGACGTGCAAACCTGCCAGGTAGTCCCAAGCCCTTCGGCGGAATGCATTCATTACCCTTGTAATGGCGCCTTCGGAGCGATGATTTTGGATGAGAAACTTTTCCATACCTTGCCGCGTGACGAGTTTGAAGCTCTCCGAGACATCATGCATGTGATCATCCCGATAGAACTCGTAAGGCAACATGCGGTCACGGCGATGCGCCAAAAGCTCTTGCTCGGTATAAGGCGGGAGTATCGGTAGCACCAGGCTGAGATCGTGCCTATGCATTGACCGCTCACCCCGCCTGCGCCACCACATTCGGGATTTCGATGGTCAGCGCGGTGCCTTTTTTGGAGGATTGCACATCGAACCTGCCGCCGAGACGACTGACGCGCGTGCGCATGCTGCGCAGCCCCAAGCCTGAAGACGGTGTCGATTGATCAAAGCCGTGGCCGTTATCGAAAATCGAAAGCTGTAGCGCCTTGTCCTTCACGCCCACCTTCACTTCCGCGCTGGTGGCGCCACTGTGACGCAGCACATTGGTCAAACCTTCCTGCAACACGCGCATCGTACCGGCGGAGGTGCGCGCATCCAGCAGGCGGATGCCGGTCAGATCGGTCAATTGCCATTGGCAGTCGATGCCGCGCGCTTCAAAGGCGCGCATCAGCCGGTGACGCAGCGGCGCGATCAATTCGGAAAACGGCAGCGGATTGGACGAATTGGTCGAAACGGTGTCGATGATGTTGCGCAGGTCATCGCGCAGATCGCGCAGCGTTGCCAGAAATCGCTCCGAGGCAGCATCGCGCGGTGAATTTTCCAGCGTAATGATGTGGTGAATGATGGTACCGCCGAGGCTGTCATGCAGATCATTCGCCAACGTCAGCCGCTCGCCGAGCCGCGCGTTGTCTACTTCCATTTCGTTCTGTCGCGCCAGCGTGCCGCGCAGTTCATTCTGCGCAGCGGTGATTTTGACGGTCAGTTCCTTGTTGAAATTCTCGATGCGTTTCAGGCTGTCGACGAAACGCCAGGCCAACAGTACCGAGGCGGGAATCAGAATGATCTGCACCGCCAGCGCCGCGTAATAGGTGTTGGTAATCAGCACGTTCGTCAGTTGCAGCATGTCATAGACGCCAATCAGGATGATCAGCCCCAGGCACAGCGCCAGCGTCAGATGATCTATGCGGCGGGTGCGCAGCGAGAACACCATGAACCGTATGCTGGCAATCGTGAAGATCGACAGTGGAATCAGTGTGAGGGCAAGACGCACTTCACCCATGATGGCGTGCGGCGCGACCCAAATGACAATCATTTGCAGCACGGTGAAAACCCACAGTGTCCGTTCCAGACGCGGCATCTGGCGCTCTGAGAAACGCAGCGTGAAGACGACGAACGCGGCATTGAAAATCAGAAAGGCGCTGGCCGTGAACGCCACCCACGCATCGGTGCTGGGCAGCGGCCAGACGCTCCAGGTGATGTGGTTGTACAACACCTGCGCCCAGGCAAAGGTTTGCAGCGCGTACCAGCCGAACAGCGTTTCACTTCGCCGCATCAGCCACACGACGAATAACAACAGGCTCAGCGCCCCGGTGGTCGCCAGACCAAACACCGGCACATAACGCCGCATGAAACGCGCGTGATCGTAGAGTGGCCGCACCGCGCTGGCCGCACCGATCACCACCGTGCCAAGGCCGCCTTGATAAGAGGCGAAGCCGGATACACGCACCAGCAAATCATTGTCGCCCGCATGAATCAGTGGCGCGGCAAGCATCCAGTAACGCGGCAGATTCCAGGTGCGCGTCAGCGGTTCGACCAGATTCGTATCGCGCTCGATCAGCGAGCCGTTCAGATACACCGCGCCGGCCATGTTCAGGTGATCCATCCACGCACCCAGCGGTTCACGCTGCGCGCAGGCGCCATCGAAGGTGATGCGATACCAGACTACGCCATCGAACTTGGGCCAGCGCGCACTCCAGCGATCCGGCAGCGTCATGGGCGTCCAGCCTTCGCTGGGCGGCACCTCCGCATCCCAATCGGATTGCGCAGCCGCGACGCGCAGCTCACAGAAGCCACTGGCATCATCCCCCGCATTGGCCGCATAACCCGCGCTGACGTTCAGCGCGAGCAGAGCA